>JAFGXN010000131.1 GCA_016936615.1 Spirochaetales bacterium
AATACTTTGAGCTTGAAGACTCATCTTGCATAACCTTAACCGCAGAATCGTAAGGAATCATAGTGGCATAACCATCTTCCTTGTTTATCTGAGTAATCTTCTGATTCTCCCAATAAGGTAGAGATGCACATGAAAAAGTAAAAAACAAAATAAATAATCCAAAGATATTTAGATTTTTTCTCATCAAATTCTCCTAATATAATTGATAGTATGTATATCAATTATATTAAAAGCAAATCTCTCATTTGGCAATTTAAATTTAATCGAATTTTCGACTTTTTTTAATTTTTACCAAATTTTAATCTTCTATAAAAAGAGAAAAACAGCTAACTGTTAGACAAAAAACTTTTTAACCTCTATAATTACAAAATGAAGCGAATACCATTGGCAAACATAGATCAAGAATCAAGTTGCTATATCCTCGGAACCTGGGCATTTGGCGATAAGTTTTGGGGAGATCACTCACACAAGGACACAATAAAGACAATACACGCAGCTCTCAGACTTGGGATTAACCATTTTGATACTGCCCAATCATATGGGAATGGAATTGCAGAACAGATAATTGGGCAGCAACTCAGAAAAGAGAGGGAAAAGTACATTATATCGACAAAACAGATAGCAACAACTCCTGAAAAGCTGGAAAAAGAGTTGCAAGCCAGCATGAAACGACTTTTCTCCGAGTATATCGATATTTTTTACATACACTGGCCAAGCAGTCAGATAGAAGCAAGACCCATGTTCGAGAAACTACTTGAACTAAAAGAGAAAAAGATAATCAAAGCAATCGGTCTCAGTAATTTTTCACTCCAACAGATCAGCAAACTCCAAGAGATAGGAAAGATTGACATTGTACAAGAATGCTATAACCTAATTTGGAGACGCCCTGAAGATGGGATAATCCCATACTGTCTCGACTACGGGATTAACTTTGCAGCATATAGCCCTCTCGCCCATGGAATACTCTCTGGAGAATACCCGTCACTTACGAAAAAGATAAATAAATACAGACAGAAAACTGTATTCTTCGAGGAAAAGCCTCAATTTTACATAAATATAGCCTTAGAAAAATTCAGAAACCTTGCAAAAGAGGCAAACTTACCACCAGCAGCACTTGCTCTAAAATGGATAGAGACTCGCCCATCCATGCCTCTAACAATCTTCGGAGCCAAGACCCGAGCCCAACTCGAAGCCAACCTCTCCCTTGCAGAAAAGGTTGTCGAAACAGAAATTTTAGCTAAAGTAGATGAGATTTTCATTACTGCTGCAAAAAAAATGCCCAAAGATGCAAAAAACATCTTCAGGCACAACCCTTAATCACTCTCTATCAGAGTCGAATTAAAGCGATTATACAACCAGGTCATCTCAGACAACCGGCTCAACCGATAATCATTTAAATCATTTTGCTTATATCTCCAGCCCCAATTTTTGCCAACTGTAGAAGGAGTATTCATCCTGCTCTCACTTCCATGCTCTAAAATATCCTGAAATGGTAGGATACAGTATCTAGCCGAAGAAGAAATTGCAAGTCGAATAAAATCCCAGACAATATCGTGATCATTTCTTGCCATATAGGTTCGGACAAGATCCTTATAATTGTCTGGCAACTTATGATACCAACCGAACGTAGTATCATTGTCGTGAGTTCCAGTATAGACAACAGAATTCTCTTCATAGTTATGTGGTAAGAATGCATTATCTGGATTCAACATTCCATTCTCTTTAAAATCAAATGCAAAGTGAAGAACCTTCATTCCAGGAAAATTAAATTTATCCCGAAGCGCATATACAGACTCTGTAATATGACCTAAATCCTCAGCAATAACAGGAAGCTCGCCAAACTCCTTCTTTAAGGATGTAAAAAGTTTCTTTCCAGGCGCCTTAACCCACTTGCCCTTAACAGCAGTCTTCTCTTTTGCAGGAATAGACCAGAATGCATCAAATCCACGAAAATGATCAATCCTAACAATATCATAAAGCTTCATATTTAGACGGAACCTATCCTTCCACCACGCAAAGTCATCTTTTTCCATTGCAGCCCAATCATAGATAGGATTGCCCCATCTCTGACCAGTTGGACTAAAATAATCTGGAGGAACTCCTGCAACAGAGATTAGGCTCGCATCAGACTTAAGCTTGAACAACTCCTGATTCGCCCATACATCTGAACTATCATGAGAGACAAAGATTGGGATATCCCCAACAATCTTTATTCCTCGCTGGTTTGCATACTCTTTAACCTTCGACCACTGCTCAAAGAAAAAATACTGCAAAACCTTTGCGATTTTGATCTTTTCCTCAAGCTTTTTTTTCCATTTAGACAATTCTGACTTCTCTTTGCGCTTTAATCCTTCCGGCCAATAGGCATACCATGCGGAATCGCCATCAATCCCCTCTTCTTTAGCCTCTTTATTAAAATGATCACGAAACACTGTGAAACAAGAGAAATCCTCTAGCCACCAAGAGTTCTCAGCTTCGAAGATATCGAATTTTTTCATATCCTCTTTGCTAGCTTTCTCGAGGAAGGTTGCTGCGCATTTCTTCAGCAGAGGAAACTTCCACTCATTCACAAGTTCATAGTCTACGAAACAATCATCAAAATAAGGATGCAATTCTAGATCTCTCTTTGATAAAATCCCATGTTCTTGCAAAGAGTCTAAATCTATTAACAACTCATTACCAGCAAACGAAGAATATGGAGAATAAGGCGAATTTCCATATCCACATGGGTTCAAAGGAAGAACCTGCCACAGACTTTGACCAGATCTAAACAAGAAATCAATAAACTCGTAGCAATGTCTTCCAAAATCACCTATTCCATACTTTGAAGGAAAACTGACTGGATGCAACAAAATCCCAGAATAACGTTTTTCCATAACAACCTCTCACTATTATTATCTTTTTACAATCAAGCCTTTGACTGTATTTTTTATTTATAGTATACTACACTTATGAGTAATTTGAATAGTACAAAACAAAAATATCAGGAAGGTGACTTAATAGTCTACCCAGTGCAAGGCGTTGGGAAGATTACAGAGGTGAAGAATCGAGAGTTCAAGGGCAATCAAACATTATACTATGTTGCTTATTTCTCTGACTCTGACATGACTGTAATGATTCCTGTTGAGAAGACAGAAGAATTAGGCGTGAGACCAATTATTTCACGAGAGCAAGCCCTAAAGGCGTTCGAGACACTTAAGAACCCAGATGCAAGCTCAACTTCTGACTGGAAGATTAGATACCAGACAAATACAGATCTGGTAAAGACTGGAGATATAAACGACATCGCAAGTGTTGTGAGTACCCTTTACACACGAAGCAAACAAAAAGATCTTCCAATACTTGAACGCAAACAGTATGACAATGCATTGAAGCTTTTGGTTCACGAAATTTCTCTCTCTCTGGGACAATCTCGTGAAGAAACAGAAAATTCAATTTTTTCAATACTAGAAGAACAATAAATCATGATTAGAATAGGTCAAGGCTGGGATATTCACAGACTTACAGCAGGAGAATTCCTCACCATTGGTGGAGTAAAGATTCCTTTTGAAAAAAAATTTGTGGCACATTCAGATGGAGATGTTCTGATTCACGCGATAATCGACGCACTGCTTGGTGCTGCAAATCTCGGCGACATTGGAACACATTTCCCTCCGTCAGAGATGGAATTCAAAGATATCAACAGCCTTGAACTTCTAGAAAGATCTAAGAGACTTATCGAGGATAAGAATTTTGAGATAATCAATATAGATTCTACAATTATCATAGAGAAGCCAAAAATGGCTAAACACCTTCCACAGATGAAGACCAAACTTGCTGCAGCACTCTCCATCACTGTCGAGCAGATCTCAATAAAGGCAAAGACCCACGAGCAATCTGACTCCACTGGCAACAGCGAGACTGCACAAGCTCAAGCAATCTGTCTTCTTCAATCAAAATAAAAAAACAGATCCAGCTCTCTGAATCTGTTTTCAAAAGATCAAATACAAAAACTATAATTCTGCAATCAACAATGTAGCAGGATCTAATTTTAAATTCATATCAAGAGCCTTAATGTCTTCTCTATCTTTCAAGACCTCAAAATGAATGTGATCTGGCTTAGTCTCTAATTTTATCAAGACAGAGATCTCATTCAAGATTGAAGAGAAAATCTTCGGAACAGATCCATCAAGATCAGCAATCTGTGACGGCTCCAAACTAACACTTACCCAAACTTCGCAATTTGATTCTTTAGAAAACTCCTTTATAGCGGAAAGATCAGAGGAATTCACACCTTTTAAATCTAACCCATCAATTATGACTGCATCAGCAGCAAAATGACCTTGCTCAATCATCAGCTTCAAGCTCTTGAGAACCTTAGCAACTCCAGCAGCCTCTTGTGAAAAGTTCATAACAACACGATTTTTTAAAATTTGATCATGAACAACTCTAGCTGATTCTAAGTCTCTCTTCTTCGCAATTTCATTAAAAATATCATCATACCAATTCATGACATGATTAACCCTCTGTGAAAAAGAAACATGAATGACATGCTTCCCTTGTAACAATTTATCTGTAGCAATGTGCACTAAACAAGCAGTCTTGCCAACCCCTTCTTTTGAAAAAATAACACCAATGTTGCCTTCGCCTAACCCCCCGTGAATTGACTTCTCGAAAATTCTTAGGGGGCTTCTCTTAATTAACTCTTCTTTAACCATGGCACGCTCCTTTAAATAGTTAAGGGTTATCCCTTTATTTAATTCTAAACCCGCAAATCTTAGTAGTCAATCAAGTTTTTTATAAAAAGATAAAAGCCCAAGCTTCTTGCAAGGGCTAGAATAAAAAAACTATTTGACAAATTCCCACTTCTGAGGATACCGACCATCTGGGCCAGATAAGAGCTCGTGATTAGGATAGTGGACAGATATCTGACAGCGACCCTCTTTCTTCACCTCTATTTTAACATAGTGATCTGCCTGCTCTCCGTAAACATAGCCGTAGATATTATTATCATCAGCATAACTCTCAATATCAGGCGCATGATAGTAATTTTTTCCAGAATATTTTGCTTGTCCATATCCATTCTTGTCCGATGTATGGTCAATATACCTTTCGGGATTCCAAGGTCTTCGATAAGATTGAATTTTTTCCATCTTACCAGTCTTAATATTAAACCACTCAATAGAATCATCGCCAATACCCCTCTCTAACAAGTTAAAAGAGATCTCTAATTTAGCGCCACCACCACCGATGCACCAGAGATAAAGAGGATCTTCAGCAGGAAGGTCTCCCTCCTCATAGAGATACCCACTCTTGCCATACTGATATTCCCAATGTTCATAGTGATGATCATGCCCAAAAAAGATTCCATCAACCTTATACTTAGAAGCTAGCGGAACAATCCATTTCTGCAAATCAACATTCCTACCTGAAGTACCAGTTGTCAACATTGTATGATGCATAAAGACAAAGGTCCATTTAATTTTTTCATCATTATAAGCCTCTCTCAACAGAGACTCAGCCCAATCCTTCTGAAAATCACTCATCTGACCTGAAAGCTCTTTATCAAAGTTGTCCAAAAAGATCATCCTAACATCAGCATAATCGACATGATAGAATTTCCCTCTCTCCTCAGTCTTTGTCTGGTAAGGATAAGAAAAAAACCTAGCAAAATGCGCATGGCCATCATCCCAATAGTCATGATTTCCAATCGCGGAGAGAAAAGGGCGATTTGCGACCATCTTTGGCAATATCCTCAGCGCAGGCCCCCACGTTAGCGAGAGTCCACCATGCCCAGTAACATCACCTATCTGACAAACAAAATCTGGATTAATCTCCTCCACGGCATCAGCAACCAAACGATTCGACCTATTTCGAATAATCGGCATTGGTTGCCAATCTCCTACAACTGCAAAAGTAAAATCTGCCGGCTCCCCCGCCACTGGAGCTGTCTTAAACCGATGCACACCTCCATCGACACCAGCACCAGATCTAACAATCTTGTAAAAATACTCAGTTCCAGGCTCAAGCCCGCTTAGAACAATATTCTGCGTTGTGGTGGAAGTCTCACCCCTTGCAGAAAACTCCAAATTGTCGCTGGATTTGCCGTAGATTACTTCGCCGTGTCTCTTGACCGCTGAGACCCAGTTCACGGTAACGCTGATTGTTGGGTCTTCGCTCCAGGTCAACCAAGGACCAGCAGCAAATCCATATACCGGCTTTGTCGAACTCAAACATGATTGCAACACTAAAGCAAAAACAAATAAAATTATTGAACAGTAACCTTTTTTCATAAAACCTCCAAAATTCAATCGTACCACCCGAGCAAAATTAGAGGTTTAATTTTTTATTAATTTAAGATTAAAAAGGGCAGCCACTAAACACAAAAAAAGGCCTCCCAAGTAAATGGAAGACCTTCTATTTAAAATTGATACTAATTAAGCATCTTTCTTAGCATATTTTTTCTTTAACTCTTCAGCAACACTCTGTGGAACTCTACCGTATTTCAAGAATTCCATTGTGAACTCAGCTTTTCCTTGAGTCAAAGATCTCAAGTCTGTAGAGTAACCGAACATCTCTGAAAGAGGAACTTCAGCTTCTACTATACAGAAAGCACCCTCTTCCTGCGAAGAAGTAATCATACCACGTCTCTGGTTCAATGAACCGAAGATGTTACCTTGGAACTCAGAAGGACCTTCAACAGAAACCTTCATAACTGGCTCAAGGATAACTGGCTTAGCTTTCTCATAGTATTCTCTGAAAGCTCCAATTGCTGCTAACTGGAACGCCATATCAGAAGAGTCAACCGCATGGTACTGACCATCGTTCAAACCAAATCTTACATTTACAACAGGGAATCCAATCAAAGCTCCCTTTTCCATTGCAGACTTAAAACCTTTCTCAACAGAAGGGATATATTCAGTAGGAATAACTCCTCCCTTAATGTTATTTACAAACTCAAAGTTCTTGTCACCATCTTCAATTGGTTCGAAAAATCCAGCAACACGTCCGTATTGTCCAGATCCACCAGACTGCTTCTTATGAGTATAGTTATAATCAATCTTCTGAGAAATAGTCTCTCTATAAGCTACCTGTGGTTGTCCAACAATAACCTCAGCCTTATACTCTCTCTTCATTCTCTCAACATATACCTCAAGGTGAAGCTCTCCCATTCCCTGAATAATTGTCTCATTTGATTCTGGATCTACATAAGCTCTGAAAGTTGGGTCTTCTTTTGTAAATCTGTTAAGAGCCTTACCCATATTATCTTCAGCCTTCTTATCAACAGCTTTGATAGAAAGATCGATTACAGGGTTAGGTACATACATTGAAGTCAAAGAATACTTGAATCCAGCATCAGCCTTAATAAAAGTATCACCAGAAGCACAATCAATACCAAAAAGACCAGCAATATCACCAGCAGGTGCTTCAGAAATCTGCTCCATATCAGCTGCATGCATCTTAACTAGACGACCAACCTTGATCTTCTTACCAGATCTAACATTAATAAGCTCTTCACCCTTTCTCAACATACCTTGATAAACTCTAATGTATGTTAACTGACCATACTGACCATCCTCAAGCTTGAACGCAAGAGCTACAGTTGGCTTATTTACATCTGGAGAAAGAACAACCTCAGCCTCATTATTATTTAAATCAAGTGCAATATTCTGAACTTCTGTAGGATTTGGAAGAAAATCTCTTACCGCGTCAAGAAGGGCCTGAACTCCAACATTCTTATACGCAGAACCCATATAAACAGGAGTTAAATCTAGACTCAAAGTACCTTTCTTTACTGCTGCCTTAATCATTTCGATAGAAGGCTCTTCTTCCATCATCAATGTTTCCATCAATTCGTCACTGAACATAGAAACAGCGTCAAGCATCTCAGATCTCTTCTCTTCAGCTTCATCTCTTAATTCAGCAGGAATTTCAACAACATCTAGTTGCTCACCATTCTCGCCTCTAAAGTAGATAGCCTTCATCTCGATCAAATCAACAACACCTTCCATCTTATCTTCAAGACCGATAGGAATTTGCATAAGAACAGCATTGTGACCAAGCTTATTACACAACTGGTCTTTTACTTTATATGGATTAGCTCCAGATCTATCACATTTATTAACAAATGCAACTCGTGGAACCTTATATCTCTTCATCTGTCTATCTACAGTAATAGACTGAGACTGAACACCACCAACAGAACAAAGAACAAGAACAGCTCCGTCAAGAACACTCAAAGCTCTCTCTACCTCAACAGTAAAGTCAACGTGTCCCGGAGTGTCAATTACATTTATATCAATATCCTTCCAAGTTACACTAGTTGCAGCTGAAGCGATAGTAATTCCTCGCTCTCTCTCAAGCTCCATAGAGTCCATTGTAGCTCCAACACCATCTTTTCCCCTAACTTCATGGATAGCATGAATTCTGTTACAGTAAAAAAGAATTCGCTCAGATAAAGTTGTCTTTCCAGAGTCAATATGCGCACTGATTCCAATGTTTCGCATCTTTAAAATATCTTTGGCCATTTATATCACCCTCTTCTATTAAAATTGCAGATTTATTTGTTTGTATTTATATTAAAAGATATAATTCATAGTTAATTTAAAGGAATTAGAGTAAAATTGCAATACCCAGAGCCTTTATGAGAAGAATTTTAAATAAAAAAATGAAAATTCTTTAGAAAAAGAAGGCAACAAAAGAGCAAAAAAATTGTTTTAAGGTATAATCAAAAATTACAAGAGGCAAATATAAATGAAACAAATAAAATTCAAAATAGACAATATTCCATCTACTCTATATGGTTCAGAATCTAATAAACTATATCTATATGTCCACGGAAAACATGGAAACAAAGAAGAGGCAAAGAACTTTGCTGTCCTTGCTGAAAAAAAAGGAATGCAAGTTCTAAGCTTCGACCTGCCAGAACATGGCGAAAGGAAAGACGAAAGATACGAATGTACAGCAGAAAATGGAGCAAAAGACTTAATAAAAATACACCACTACATTACTAGAAATTATTCAGAAATCTCTCTTTTTGCATCCAGCCTTGGAGCCTTTTTCAGCCTTATGGCCTTCCAGAACAATACCTTCCACAACTGCCTTTTCCTTTCTCCAATCCTCGACATGAAAAAATTAATTGAAAACATGATGACTTGGACGAATACCACAGTAGAAGATCTTGAAACAAAAAAGAAAATATTAACACCCTTCGGAGAGACCTTATCATGGGATTACTATCAATATACGATGAGAAATCCAATCCTAAAATGGGATAGCCCAACATCTATTTTATATGGAGAAAAAGATAACCTTACCGAACGCAAAATCCTCGATTCCTTCGCCAATAACTTCAACTGCGATATAACAATTATGACAAATGGAGAACACTTTTTCCATACCCAAGAACAACTTAAATTCCTAACACACTGGCTTAAAGAAAAAATATAGAACTTCATTTTTTTTAAACCAAAAAAGCCCCCTTGCGGGAGCTAATCAAAATTGACATGGCAGATTCGTCCTGCGACAAATCTTATTTATAATAAGCCTTGAAAGGCCCTTTTCTCATAATAAAACCAACCAACTTTCCAAGGACTCTAATCGCAAAGTAGTTGAATCGCAAATCAATAATCTCAATCAAATTACCATCTGGATCTCTGAAGAAGAACCATGCAGCACCGTCAGTCTCCTGAGGCTCGCACAACAGTTCAACATCACCTCTTGCTTTCAACTTATCATACCATTTGTAGGCATTGTGAGCATCGAAAGTAAAGTGAGTAGTTCCTGGTCTATTCCATGCATGGTCAAATGGTGCTGTCTCAGAGAACTCAAAAATCTCCACGACTCCGCCCTTTGGCGCTCGAAGAAAGCCTAGCTTCACGCTAATCCCTTCTTTCAGATTATATAATTTTTTCTTACCTGCAAGTGTTGCAGCATCTAACTCAGACACAGAAAGTAGTGGCATCTTAAACACATCCCAATACCATTTAACCGCCTTGTCAAAATCCTTAACAGTAATTCCAACATGACTAAGTGACTTTATCCTCATATTCATCTCCTTTTTTTATAAAAAAAGCACAGCTGTCCCACAAATAAGACAGCTGCTCAAAATTATTTGATCATTGAACCAACTAGAAGCATGTGATCACCAAGCTGCGCACCAAACTCTGGTCCACCAACCATGGTCAACTTACCTTCGACTGTTGACTTGATCATATCATCAACTTCCAACAATATACCTAGCGCACTTCGCGGAGAGTCAAACTTCATTGTGAAGAATGGCATACTTCGCTTATAGACACCTCTAGCTGCCCTTGAATTTCCTGCTTTAATTCTAATATAAGCAGAAAGATCTGGATAACCGTCAACTGCCCAAGCATACACACGGTCTGGACTCTTCTGTGTCCAAGCCTTGATAGCTGGATGACCAAGTTTGTTCAAAGTACTAATTCCTGATGACAACAGATAGAACATACATCTTGTCAAAAGAGCCTGAGTCTCAACATCCTTAGGTGGTTGTTTTGCTCCAAGCAATCCAGACATTGTCAACAATGCAGACAAGAACCCGAAGTGACTCAACATCCCTTTTGGAAGAGGTAAAATTTTTCCTTTAAAAAAACCATTCATATGCTCTCTTGATTTGAACAAGAGCTCACTAGTAGGCTTTCCGTCAAACACACCTCTTACAACTGTCCAAGCTCCCTCTTCAACTACAAAGTGCATAGCCTCTTTCTCACCATTATGCATACAAGCAACCTGGTGCACCGCGCTTTTCCCCTCCCACTTCTTAGCAAGCTTGGGAGTATTCTCGACAATAGTCTTTAATACAGGAAGTACTGCGTTAAAAAATAGTTTGTTCGAATATAAAGTAGCTTGTTCGTTTGTCATTTCTACATTTTCGCCCATTTTACGCCTCCTGATTAAATTTCATCGTCCCAGTTATCATCTTCCTCAAAATCTGCACCCATAAGCTCTCGAGCTGCAGCAAGAATTCCATTTGCACCATAACCATAGTAGTCCATCAAGTCTTCATGAAGACCGATAATTGAGAACACATCTGGAACACCAAGTTTCTTGAAAGCACAAGCCTTACCAGTCTCGACCATAACCTCAGCAACAGCAGAACCAAGTCCACCATAAATATTATGATCTTCAACAGTAATAATTCTTCTTGTATCATGAACAGCCTTCTTAATTGCATCTGCATCAATTGGCTTGATTGTATGCATATTAAGAACTCTTGCTCTAATTCCTTCACCTTCAAGAACCTTTGCAGCATCCATAGCTCTAGCAACACAAGCACCAGTAGCGATGATAGTAAGATCAGTTCCCTCTTTCATCTCCTGAGCCTTTCCTAGCTCGAATTTACACTCGTCCATAGACTTGTAAACTGGCATGTCAAAACCTCGATTGATTCTCAAATAAACAGGACCTGGAGTCTCATAAGCAGCAGCAACTGCCTTTGCAGTTTCAAAACCATCACAAGGGACAATAACCTTACAATTAGCCATAGTTCTCATTATTGCGATATCTTCTGTACAGTGGTGAGTAGAACCAGCCTGACCAAAAGAAAGACCTGCATGAGTTGCAATCATCTTTACATTCAAGTTCTGATAACAAATATCAGTGTGAATCTGATCTAGACCTCTCATTGCTGTAAAAATAGCAAATGTTGAAGCAAAAGGAACAAAGCCCATCTGAGCAAGCCCTGCTGCCATACCAAACATATTCTGCTCAGCAATACCTGCATTAAACAATCTGTCAGAAAACTTATCCAACAAAGCTCCAATCTTAGTAGACTTTGCTAAGTCAGCTGAAAGCCCAACAACCTTTGAATCTTGTTCAGCAAGCTGAACCAAAGTACTTCCATACATCTCCGCAGTTGTCATGTTAGTAGCTTCAAGCATTGTATAATTTAAATTAGCCATTATTTACCCCCCTTTGCTTTTCTTGCATCGTGATAAGCATCGATATCTGCAACAGATTTCTCAACACCAGAAGCATCGATTGACGCATAGTGATACTCGTACTTATCCTGCATCCAACTGATACCACAACCTTTGAAAGTATTAGCAATAATAACAACTGGCTTATCTTTTGCAGCCTTAGCCTTATCAAAAGCCTCTGCAATCTGATACATATTGTGTCCATCAATCTCCACAACATCAAAACCAAAAGCTCTCCACTTGTCAGCAAATGGCTCAAGCTTCATAACCTCTTCAGTTGGTCCATCAATCATACATCTGTTTCTATCTACGATAGGAATAACATTTGTAGCTTTAAAATGAGAAATTGCCATTGCAGCTTCCCAGATTGAACCTTCATCACACTCACCATCACCCATGATAACATAGATGTTTATATCTTTTTTCAAAAGCTTAGCACCAAGAGAATTTCCCAATGCAATAGAAAGCCCATGTCCAAGAGAACCAGAAGAAGCATCAAGACCTGGAACCTTATTAACATCCAAGTGCATTCCAAGCTTACTCTCTGTATGGTTATAAGTCTTTAACCACTCTTTATCAAAAAAACCCTTATCAGCAAGAACTGGAGCATAACCAACTCCAATATGACCTTTACTTACAATAACTCGGTCTCTATCTTCCCATTTAGGATTCTTAACATCTACTCTTGCATATTTGTAGTAGATCATTGTCAAAATATCAGTAGCACTCAAAGCACCACCAATATGTCCACCACCAGCCCAACTTACTGTCTGGACAGTTAACTTTCTTAACTCTCGTGCCTTATCTTCTAGCATGTTAAAATCTTGTTCAGAAATACCCATATAAACCCCCTTATTTTCTTAGCTTATCAGGATTGTTCTTAGCAACAATACTATAAGCAATGTCTGCAATCTCTAAAGTCTTCTTAATATCTGCATCTGTCAACGAGCAGTTTGTGAAATGATTATGATGACTTACAAAGAAAGCGCCCCTCTTAGTACACTCAGCACAGAACTCCTGCTGCATAAATAATGAATCTTCATTAGCTATTCTCATATAGAACATAGAAGGAACACCAGAGATCTTCATATCTATTCCATAAGATTTGCCAATCTCAACTAGACCTGAAGTTAATTTTTCACCCCTCTCTATCATTATCTTTGGAGCATTTATCTTTCTCATTTCAGTGATACAAGCAATAGCAGCTGCCATTGGAACCGCACTTGACCAGTAACTTCCAGTAAAGAATACATTTGAAGCTGCGCCCTTAAGCCCTTCACGACCAACGACAGCAGAGATATTATATCCATTAGCTAAAGCCTTACAGTAACATGCCAAATCTGGCTTGAACCCGAAATACTTAGCACTTCCAGCAAGATCTAATCTAAAACCACATCGAACATCATCGATAATAAGAATAATTCCATTATCATCACAAATCTTTCGAATAGCCTGCCAGTACCCTTCAGCTGGTAAAACATTATCCTGAAAAACTCTATGGTCATAAGGACAGCTGATAAAAGCAGCAATTTCCCCCGGATTAGCCTCTACTGCTCTCTTGACAGCCTCTACATCATTCCAAGGAACAATAATATTATTAGAAACATCCGCAGTAGCAACTCCAGCATTTCCTCGTCCCTGAGTCCAAGGAGCAACACCATGGTAACCACCTTCAACTCGAATAATCTTCTCACGACTAGTCTCTGCTCTTGCTACCATAACAGCAAAAGATGTAGCATCTCCACCATTTTTCATGAAAAAAGACCAATCAGCAATTTCGATTGTATCTACTAGCAACTCAGCCAAATCAACCTGAAGAGCACCAGGAAGAGCCATACAGTTACCCTTCTTCATCTGAGCAAGTGCAGCTTGATCAACTATGTCATTGTTATAACCAAGTACGTTAGGACCATATGCACACATATAATCTATGTACTCGTTTCCATCAATATCCCAAAAATGCGAATCTTTTACCCTATCAGCGTAAAAAGGAAAATCGCTAGTTGGAATAAACTGAGACTGTACTGGTCCAAGATGTCCTGGAATACCAGTAGGTAATACCTTTACGGCTCTTTTAAAAAGCTCGATTGATTTATCGTTTTTATATACTTCCATTTCTAAACTCCCCTATGCAAGATAATTAGCAACCATGCCCAAAATTGGATCAATATGTTCTACCATTGGGATAAATCCTCTCATAGACATATCACCAAGTCCCATTGCTGTAAAAGTATCAAGCTCATTATTTAAAATTTTATGAGCAACCTCTAAGCTACTAAAAGACAAAATTGCTCTTGGATTTGAGCAAGAACTCTTCTTCGCAGTTAATTTTCCACTCTTTACTGAAATTGTAATAGAAGGACCATTAGTTACAGCCACAAGAAGATCTCCGTCATGCAATTGCTTTGCCTGACTCATACCAGCTGGATCATAATTTGCAATCTCGCACAAGGCATGAAAAGCAGCGTAAGCAGTCATCTCAGTATTAGCCTTAAAATAATCTTTATTAGCTAATAACTCTTTTGTTGGCTTTAGGTAAAAGCCTAACTTATCTGCTAACTGAGTAAACGGTCCTGTAAGAAATCCAATCTTTGTAAAACCCTTTACTGGGATAGGATTTGCTTCCCCGTCTACCATTTTATTAAAATGTTCTGGAGATTTGAAAAACAAGGAAATATTACTCTTGTGTTTTCCATGTTTCATCTCTGCCTTTCCATTATCAAAGGATAAGTTCGCACTTGGACCACCCTTTACATTAAACTGAATAGCAATCTTCTTACCTGCAACAAGATTTGCACATTCTTTGTCATTTACAACAAGATATTCTATATTCTTCAAAACGCCAAACATATTACATCTTGCTTTCACTGATTGATTAACCATAAGCCCCCCTAAATCTCTTATTATTTATAATTATTATTTTACTACATTCTCTGTAGCATGATAATCAAAATCAAATGCGTCTGCAACGCCTTTACAGGTAATCTTACCCTTGTAGACATTCAATCCGCCAGCTAATGCCTTGTTCATACTGCAAGCAACTTCAACACCATGCTGAGCAAGCAACAAACCATAGCTCAATGTTGTTCCAGTCAAGGCAACAGTAGAAGTTCTAGCCACTGCACCAGGCATATTTGCAACACAGTAACATACAATACCATCAACAATGAAGACTGGATCATCGTGATAAGTTGCTTTTGTAATCTCAAAACATCCGCCCTGATCTACAGCAACATCCACCATCACAGCACCTTTCTTCATCAACTTCATATGTTCATTTCTAACAACCTTTGGCGCCTTCTTTCCAGGAATCAAGACCGCACCAATAATCACATCAGACTCAGCACAAACCTTTCTAACATTTCCCTCATTACTATAAAGAGTCGAAACCCTTCCCCCAAATATATCATCGATATAAGCAAGACGTTGTGCATTTACATCAAGAATTGTAACATCTGCACCAAGCCCAACTGCCATCTTTGCCGCATTCAATCCAACAACACCACCACCAATTACAGCAACCTTTCCTCGCTCTACTCCAGGGACACCACCAAGAAGAACTCCTCTTCCACCAAATGGCTTCTCAAGATACTTCGCACCCTCTTGAGCACTTAACCTTCCCGCAATCTCACTCATTGGTTTTAGACAAGGCAAAGAACCATCAGCCTCCTGAATAGTCTCATAAGCGATAGCCTTAACATTACTCTTCAACAAAGCCTCAGTAAGTGGCTTGTCAGCAGCTAGATGCAAGTAAGTATAAATAATCAAATCCTCTCTGAAATATTTATATTCAGCTTCGAGTGGTTCCTTAACCTTAATAATCATCTCTGAATCAGCCCAAATCTTTGCAGCTGAATCTACAATAGAAGCTCCCGCCTCGACATACTCTTGATCTGAGAAACCAGCTCCTTCACCTGCTGATTTTTCAATCATCACACTATGTCCTGCTTTAACATAAGCCACTACACTACTTGGTGTAAGCCCAACCCGGTATTCATGCTTTTTAATTTCTTTTACACAACCTATTTTCATCTGTTGCCTCCTAGGATAATCTTCGAGCGAGCACTCGCTCTAAATTATTTTAACCTTACCTATTCCATAAAGCAAGATTTTTTTTTATAATTAAAGAAAAATCTGGAGTAAAACCGAAATGCAAGATACAAACAGCTCTATTAAAAAATATTATAAACCGACTTTTGAAAAAATTCCAAGCGAAAAAAGAAAAAGAATCATAGATACTGCAATTTCCGAGTTCGCTGCGAACGGGTACAATGCGACAAGTATCAATACAATTGCAAAAAAAGCTTGCATTTCTATCGGTTCTATGTATAGTTACTTTGACTCAAAGGAGAGCCTCTTTATGACCCTGCTTGACCAAGGGTACAAACTCCTAAGCGAGGCTCTCGGCGAAGTAATAAAAGACAGCGGAGACTTCTACTCGAAGTTCAAAAAATTCCTAAAGATCTCACACAAATACGCTACAGACTTCCGAGAGATAAACCAAATATACATCGACATCTCCACAGAGGGCTTAAGCCACCTAGCAAATGAGATGTCTCTCAAGATGGAGAGCGACACCTCCGAAGTCTACCACAAACTCATAGAGCAAGCCAAGTCAGAAGGAATAATTTCCGAAGATATAGACTCCAACATTGCTGCATTCTGCCTCGACAACATTGTGATGATGGTTCAATTCTCATACGCATCAGCCTACTATCGTGAACGTATGAAATTTTACCTGCAAACAGACACAATCGAAAATGATGAAGAGATTATAAATGGAATAGTTTATTTTATCGAGAATGGATTAAGACCGAGGAACAAATGAAAAAAATAATAACAACACAGATTGTAATAGCCCTAATAATTGCCGCAAACTTTGCGATAGATCAAGGAACAAAGGCATATGCAGACAAACACCTGAAAAGCTCACCGCGTCAAGAGATTCTCGGAGATTTTCTCGCACTAGAATACGCAGAGAACACGGGAGCATTCCTCGGCGCCTTTGCAGGATCAAACAAGATATTAAGAATCCTCCTATTGAAAGCCTTTCCCCTATTAACAATCATATTCATCACATTTCTAACTTTTTTCTCAAAAAAAATTACAATACTTAACAAGATAAGCTTCGCATTCATCATCGGAGGCGGTCTAGGCAATCTATACGATAGATTTTTCAGAAATGGCTATGTGATAGATTTTCTCCACATGGATTTCCATCTCTTTCAGACTGGAATATTCAACATTGCTGACCTCTCAATAATGATAGGCTTCGCCCTGCTTATAATCTCTCTTTTTTCAAAAAAAAAAGACTGACCATACAGCCAGCCTTTAATATTATTCTTCGTCCGAAGATTCATTCTCTTTTTCTTCATCCTCTGACTCTTCGTCATCACCCTCTTCAGCCTTCTCAGTATTATCAAAGCCCTTATCCTGCGGGGTTGCATCAGAATCAAACATAGAGAACATCCCCATCATCAACTCTGCCCCCATCATATCAGGGCTCTTCATCGACTCAAGTCCGCTAAGTAGATCCTTCATAGCAAGAATATCTTCAACAACTAGCAATCTGACAAAGGTTTCATCCTGCGGAAGCATGGAAATTGAAACCTTATCATGCTCAAGAGCCAATGTTATAGTTACAGCATCTTTTCTCGCATAGAATAAATGGTCAGAATGGTCAACCTTCTGTATAAAGAACTCCTCATTCCTGAAAGATTCAAGAATCTCACCCTTAATAAACTCTGCCATTCGCGGAGTAGCAAACTCAAGCTCGATACTCTTCATCTCTTTTGCAGATAAATCCTCACCCTTCTTCGCGCGGTAACCAGATCCGCCCCTGAAGGTAACCAAAAGACCAGGTATAGCCATTACTGTAGTAACAATCATTGTCATAACAGCGACACCAAACATATCTTGACCGATAAGCCCCTTGCTCAAGCCCTGAGAAGCCATAATCAATATAACTTCACCACGAGGCAACATTCCAAAACCTATCCTTGATGCACCTTTTAGATTAAAGCCGGAGAGAAGCGCAGGTAACCCACAGCCCAAAACCTTTGCCACAATCGCAATAAGAACATAAACAATACTGAAAATCAAAAGCGAAGAGTTCTCAAACGGGTTAAAAATTGACAAATCAACCAACATTCCCATAACACAGAAGAAAATCGGAACCAAGAAATCATAAATCCCCTGAACATGTTCCCGAATCTCATATGCGATATCAGTCTGAGAGAGAGAAAGACCTGCAATATATGCACCAATAATCATAGCAAGACCAAACATCTCAAAGAACCCAGCTAGAAACAGAGCAATACCAAAAGAGATACCAGCAACAATTTCCATAGACTTAAATCTCTTCATCCCCTTTGTTAATTTAGGAGCAAAGAAAATTCCAAGCAACGTAGTTACAAGCCAAATCCCCAGCGCCTTTCCTGCAACAATACCAATGTGAGCCCAATCTGTACCAGCCCCACTTCCAGCACCAATACCAAGAACGACAGCAAGGACAATAATACCAACAACATCGTCAAATACTGCTGCGGCCAAGATTGTAACACCCTCCGGCGTCGACATCTTCTTTTTCTGACTCAATACCTGCGCAGTAATTCCAACACTTGTCGCAACTGACATAACACCCATAAACAGTGCTGTAGGATGCATAAAACCAGTAACACCCCCAAGCATAGCAACAGCAATTAAATCACCAAAAACAAACGAAAAGACAATTCCTCCAAGACCAATAAATGAACCTTTCCCAGAAAATTTAATAAAAGTAGGAAGGTCAGTCTCTAACCCTGTTAAAAAAAGTAGAACTATTGAAGCAATTACAGCCAATCCCCACAGTTCAGGGGTTATAGCAATTCCAGCCTCACCAATAGGCAAAGGATTTGTAAACAACTGTGAAGCACCAAGGCCAGAAAGAAACGATAACTTTATACCACCTAAGGCGTACGGTCCAATAATAATACCAGAAAGCAACTCGCCAAGAACCTTTGGCATTTTTAAGTATCTCTCAAAGATATATCCAAAAAGCCTACAAGAAATAATAATTATTGACAATTGCAAGACCAACAACGTCATATTGTGAGTCAGAGTCAAACTATAAGAGAGATGATGTTCCCCATCACTTGCCATCAACACAAGTGGCGCAAGCATCATAAAAAAAGATGATAACAATAATTTTTTCTTCATTTTACTTACCTAAAAATATTGCAAGAATCTCTTCCTGAGTAGTTGCAGATAAAATTCTCTTTCGCTTATCAGGGTTAGTCAACAAACGGCTAATCTCTGCCAAAAATTGTACATGTGGTCCAGTCTTCCCCGCAGGAGAGATTGTCATAATAAACAAATCTGAAGGTTTCCCATCAAGAGCTCCGAAATCAATACCACCTTTCGAGATACCAATGCAAGCAATTATATCATCGACCTCATCTGTTTTTGCATGCGGAATAGCAATACCTTCCTGCATCCCTGTTGACATCTGCGCCTCACGCCTCTTAACACTATCTAGCACAAGGTCTCTTTTCTCTGCTGCTAATTTACCTGAATCCACAAGAAGAGCTACTAATTCACTTAACACATCACTCTTTGTTTTAGATTTAAGATCTAGACAAATAACATCTTTAGAAAGAATTTTTTTTAGATTCATACATCTCCATCCTCTATATATTAATTATAATGAAAATCCTAGTCCAATAGAAATAGCTGGATTGTGAAAATGTTCAATTTTCCCAGTCTCCAAATTATTATCCTTAGGAACAATACCATATTGGTAATCAAACTTAAACGTAATTGCGATTGTCTTTGAAACAAGAAAATCCAAAGCCACAAAAGGAGTCATCGAGAATCCCATCACAGTTCTATCCTTAGTCTCATTTGGATCTGTAAACGAATTCAAGGCATAAAATCCTCCAGGTCCAATATGAAAAAAACCAATCTCCAAACCACCTGAGAACTGCAACCAATCTAGAGCACGAAATCCACCACCTAGACCCAACCGTAGATGCATCATTGAAAAAAGTGCATCTACCTTAAGATTAGGATCTTCAGGAAAGATATTAGAAGAACCAAATGTCAACCCACCTGTCAAAAGAAGATGATCCAAGAAAGGATACATAAGATGAATATCGATTGCAGCATTGACTGCTGAATATTCTCGAACATTCACACCTTCTAGCTGATTATAGAAGAAATCAGGGACAGTGCCAACAGTAAATGGATACTTTACAGAAATAATGAAACGCGGAATAAAAGGTTGAATCTTTACAGCATCAGAAGGCTCAACAACCTCTTCGGCTGCTTGCGCTTTTTCAGCATCTTGCGCCTCTTGATCCTTTTCCACCTCTTCTGAGAAGCCAAAGAAACTAATAGAAAACAAAGTTATTACTAAAAGGATAAATTTTTTCATTTTTCCCCCATTATCTGTGATACAATATGTTTTAATTTTGTGCAATAGTATTTTGGGCAATGGTAATAATTATAAAAATAATATATTATAAAAGCATGAAATTTGAAAATTTTAACATAGAGAAAAGAATCTTAGAGACTCTAACAGAAGAAGGCTATATAGAATCTACAGCAGTACAAGAAGAAAGCCTTAAAATCACACTAGAAGGTAAAGACGTAATAGTACAATCTCAAACCGGAACAGGCAAAACTGCAGCCTTTGTTATTCCGATAGTAAATTCGTTTTTAAAAACAAAGACAAGGGCGCTTATTATAGCGCCAACAAGAGAACTAGTAGTCCAAATAGACAAAGAACTTCAGAAAATCGGGAAAAATACAGAAATCAAGACAGCAGCTGTCTTTGGCGGAGAAGGCTACGAGAAACAAAAAGCAAAAATAAACAATAAAGCAGAAATTTTGGTAGCAACCCCAGGCAGATTGATGGATTTTGCAAAATCTGGAACTATAAATCTAAAAGACTTTGATATTCTAGTCCTCGACGAGGCAGATAGAATGCTAGACATGGGCTTTCTTCAAGATATTAATTGGATTATGAAGAAGATGAAGCCTAGAGAACAAAGGCAAACCATGCTTTTTAGCGCTACCCTTAACACAAAGACAAGGCAGCTTGCATGGAATCTATTAAACAACCCGAAAGAGATTGAAATAAGCCCAGAAAGTGTAGTAATTGATAAAATCGAGCAGTCGCTGTACCACGTAGCATCCGAAGAGAAATTTCAACTTTTACTTGGTCTACTAGATAGAGAGAAGCCAGAATCAGCTATAATCTTTGTAAACACAAAGTATGAGACAGAGAAGATTTCAAAGCGTCTAAACCTCAACGGATTCAAGTCGCAATTTATAATGGGAGATCTTCCACAGAACAAACGTACAAAGATTATAGATAAGGTAAAAAACAAAGAAATCGACATTTTAGTTGCAACCGATGTGGCTGCAAGAGGTCTTCATATAAACAATCTAGATCTTGTCATCAATTATGACATACCAGAAGACTTTGAGAACTATGTTCACAGAATTGGAAGAACAGCGAGAGCAGGCGAAAAAGGAAAGGCGATAACATTAGCCTGTCCAAAATTTGTCTATGGTCTTGAAGCAATCGAAAAATACATCGGTCACAAAATCCCAAGCGATTATGCGAGAGAAGAACTACTACTCGAAGATAAGAGCAAAGGCGCAGTAATACAGCTTGACAGATCTTCTAACAACAAAAAGCCTCAACAGAAAAGCAATTCTAATCGACAAAGACAAGGAAATAGCAGACAGCAACCTCCAAAGAAGAGCTATCCGAAGAAGAGTGCTTCTGAGAAGCCAAGCTACCAGCCAAAATCTCAAACTGAGAAACCAAGCTATCCGAAGAAGCAACAAACAGAACGACCTAATCAACCATACAAGAAGAAGAGCACTGCTCAGCAACCAAGCAATAAGAATTCTTCAAGACAGAACAACCAGAGCAGAAAGCCGGTAAGCAAGATGAGCGACAAAGAGAGACTTGCATACTATGCATCGAAATACGGGGAAGATTTTAAGAAGACAACAAAATCCCAACCAGCCAAACAAACACAGAAGAAGAAACAGCCAGCACCACAGACAAAACAACCTCAGCAAACAGCTTCTTTCTTTGGAAAAATTAAAAAACTTTTTAAAAAATAAAATTCAAGAGGGCTAAAATGAAAAAATTACTTCTAATTTTAACTATAACAATCTCTATCGTGACAATCTCATGTCAAGATAGAGATTTTTTACATGGAGAACTTGAAAACGGACTAACATACTACATCCGCAAGACTAACAACCCCACCGACAAAGCAATCCTACGCCTGGCAGTGAAAGCTGGAAGTGCAGATGAGACAGAAGAGCAGCGAGGGCTAGCCCACCTTCTTGAGCATATGGCCTTCAACGGCTCAGCGAATTTCCCCGAAGACTCGCTGATAGAGTTTCTCCAATCACTCGGAATACAATATGGTCCAGAGCTAAATGCTCATACCTCGTTTAACGAGACAATCTACAAACTTGAAATCCCCCTAGAGGAGCCTAACAACCTAGAGACAGGTTTTCTAGTCCTCGAAGATTGGGCGTTCAACCTCAACCTAGCAGATGAATCCATTGAAAAAGAAAGATTAGTTGTAATAGAAGAGTATCGCTCAAGACGTGACGCACGGTATAGAATTGTAAGCGAATATTGGCCTAAACTTTTTAACAACACAAAATATGCAGAAAGAATGCCGATAGGAACACTTGAAAACCTGCAAAAGTTCACACCACAAATGGTGCGAGACTTCTACACTCAACACTACACGCCAGAGCGAATAGCGATAATCGTAGTAGGAGAGATAGAGCCTCTCAATATTGAAAAAAAGATAATATCCCAATTCAGCAAATACAAAAGCAATAGCGAAATTGAACCATACATAGGGAATCAACCATCAGTAGCTGACCAGAAATTCATCATAATACAGGAGAAAGAACTCCAGTACACCCTAATCCAACTCACAGCCAACAACCCGCTACGAGCTGATACAATTGAACACCGCCTTCAAGAGGCAATCTTCACGACAGCGCTCAATTCCCGCTTCGAAACAATCAAAGAACGCGGCACAACAGAGATCCTCGACGTTGGGGCCTGGAACTCCCAAATAATTGCGCCAACCAAGACTTTTTCCCTATCTTACATCTGCCGAGATGACAAAATAACCAAAAGCATCGGCGAAGTCTTCACTGAACTAAAGCGGTTGCACCAGCACGGCTTTGACGCAAGCGAGATTGAAGCTGCGACCAACCAAGTAGTAGAAGGGCTAAAGATGGAGTATGAGTCACAGGCAGATCTTGACGCAAACTACTGGATACAGAACTACCAGGAAGCCTTTATCTACTCACAGAACATCTTCTCAAGCAAAAGAGATTACAAAAAAGCACTACGAATCGCAGCCAAACAAGATGTTAGCACTATCAACAATCTCATCGAGTTTTTCCTTCCTTACCAGAATATCCTGACAATAATCTCCACACCAGCCCGACCGCCGCAGAGAGATGAAATCTCAGAACAGGCAGAAAAGGCCTATGCAGATGAAACGCGTCAAGAGAATTTTGGCAGCTACATCAAAGAACTAGAAAATAGACCAGCCAGCAAAGGCAAAATTATATCAATATCAGAAGACAAAGATTTAGAGATAAAAAAGTTCACGCTATCAAACGGCGCAGAGGTTATCCTGAAGAGAAATAAATCAAAAAAAGATGAAGTCCTCTTTTCTCACATAAGCAGAGGCGGATACTCTACCGTGAATGGTAAAGAACTGATAAATGCGAAGGCTCTTGAACCAATTATCTCAAACTGCGGACTTAGCCAGTACAGTGCGACACAGATATCCACGTGGAAACAGACCAACAACATTGAGCTAAACTTCTCAATCAACGAACAATTCGAGACCTTTACAGGAAGATTCTCGCCCCAGAAGGCAGAAGATTTTTTCAAGCTTCTAAATCTACAGCTGACACAACCAACAATTACGACAGAAAATTTTAACCGAATCATCAAATCTCTCAAAGAGGATGCAAAAAATCGAAAAAACAATCCTGATGAGGTATTTACTGATGAGATAATCAAATATCTCTCACAGAACAACAAACGCTTCTTAGAATTAGACTCCGAAGAGGTAGAATCAATAGAGCTAGAGCAAGTTCTTGAAATTTTTAACAGGAAGACTACGCAACAAGGCGATGACACCTATATATTTGTCGGAAATATTTCAGAAAAAAAGCTAAAACCACTCCTTGAGAGATATATCGCTTCGATCGGTAATTCTACAGAGTCGCAATACATCAACAATCGCAAAACATATCCCACTTCTAGCAAGAGCCAGACAATTGCAAAGGGACAAGAGAAGATTACCAACATAAGAATCTACAACACAGGGAAGATTGAACCATCCGCAAAGAATATTGAAGCGATCTCAATGCTCTCATATGTAATGGACACAACCTTGAACAATAAAATCCGCGAAGAACTTGGTGGCACATACTCAATCTCAACCTACGGAACAATGAGAATCTATCCATACGAGGAATTCATCTTTATCACAGGCTTCAGCTGCGATCCTGAACGAAGCAAAGAGCTACTCAAAGCAGTATATATAGAAAAAGAAAAAGCCTCATCTGGATCAATAGCGCAGGAACATATAGACAACTACAAGAAGACAATCAGCGTCTCACTAGCAACTGAAGTAACAACAAATAATTTCTGGGTGAGATCCCTCTCTCAACTTATCAAAGGTGAAACTACAACAGAAAGAATTTTGAATAAAGAAAAAATTGTCAACGAAATAGACAAAGAATACCTAACCAGGCTAGCAGAGACCATTTTTTCATCTACTAGAGGGGAATTCACACAGATTCAAGAGTAAATTTCCAAAAATGTAGATAAATCAAATAGCAAAAAAGCTCGATTTATCTACATTTTCAATTTTATATCCAATATCTCTAATTAATTAAAAAAATACTCATTTTTATTAAAATTTTCTGAGAATTATTAAATTTAATTTGCGTTGTGCAATAATGCACTATACTATAAATTTATGAAATTTATAAGGAGATACTATGGAAAAAAGTAATTTCACCAAACTAATCGTTTTGTTGACAGCCACACTAATAATGGCATGTCCACTATCAGACATCGGCAAGATTGCCGGAAAGTGGAGGTATGACGACCCTGACAAAATCACAAGCTATGTCATACTCGAAATAATTGCTGAGGACAGCACCTTTGTCCTAACTGAATATGAGAACAATATCAAGGTTAACACAATAACAGGAGATGTTAAGCTAGAAGATGGTGCTCTAAGCTTCAAGACAGCAAGCGAAAGCGAAGAAGATTCAGGCGAATTCTCACAAGGACCTACAATTACACTCAAGAAAGATATCCTTTCATTTGGTGGAGTAGGATTTAAGAAAGTAACCGAATAAATTAAGGAGATTTTATGAAGATAAGAAATATTCTATTAGTATATATTTCTACAGTTCTCCTAGCCTGCCCAAACACAACAAATCTACCCGAAAATTTTAAAGATAGCAATCTAGACCCTGTATCATATTTATTAATGCCATTTGGAAAAATTGAAAATGTACGAGCAAGCTCAGGAGAAAAAGGCCTTATCAATATCTCTTGGGAGAGACAAGCAAAGGCAGACGCCTATGTTGTAGAGAGAGCGACAGAGATTGAAGGCAATTATGAAGTAGTTGCAAGCAAGGTTCTTGGACTATCATGGTCTGACACAGGAATAACCGAGATGGGAAGCGACAACAAGTACTACTACAGAGTAAAAGGTGTCCTTCTTGATTGGAAAAAAGCGGTAAAGGCATCAGGGCCCTACTCTGTTCCTGCCGAAGGTTACTGCATAGATCCAGCAAGCGATTTCAATGTATTAGTAGAGAACATCCAAGTTAATTACAACTTTGACAACCCACAGCAGATTGTGAACTTTCTAGAAATAACATGGGATGAAGAGGAGTTTGCAAATCCAAAAGACCGCAAAGTCGAATATTATAAGATTCTTAGAGCAGTTGACAATGCAGGTACACCTGGAGATTTTTCTTTTCTAAAGAATGAAGCAGGTTATGATGTAACAGGGCTGAAATCACCAATATATGACTACTACACAGAGCCTGGCACTAAATATCACTATAAGATTGTTCCATGCAAGATAGATCCAGTTTTGAATAGAGAAATTTCAGCATCGCCTCAACCAGAGGTTCCAGTCAACATCACAACTCTAATCAGACCTAGCGCGGTGCGACCAACTGTAGGAACTAATCCTGGAACACCCTCATTAGAGATTGAATGGGATGACTACCCTAACAAATATAAATATTATCTATACAAATCCAATGAACTTGGCGGGGATCAAACCCTAATCTATGAAGGTGGAGATCTAAACTTCCCTGATACTGACATAACAGCAGGAAGCCAGTACTTCTACGGACTATCAGTAAGTTTTATGATATACATAGGCACTGATAGCTACGAAGTAAAGACCCCTATACCTATGCCAGTGCCAGCAATGTATAATGCACCACCAGAACATGTGGAAGATCCAATTCTTGGAGAAGGTAAAGACTCTGTAACTCTCAAATGGAAGAGAGCAGAGGGACAAGCAGACTCCCCTTACTACAATCTATTCTATTCGACACAGCAAGACACAGGATTCAAACTTGTCGAAACACAAATCAAGGATGGAAAACCAGGTCTAAGCTATGATGAAGGAACCAAAACTTTTACCTATAACTTTACAAATACAACTATTCCTAGCGGATATGTCTATTTCAGAATACATAATCTAAACGCAGAAGAGGTACAATCTTCTCAATATTTACCATTAACAGGATATTTCTTGCCAGAGAACCCTAACAACTTCCTTGCAAGTGGCGGAATGGGAGAGACTCCTGCTGGAGACTTTGTTGAATTAACATGGGAGAATCCAGGCGATGAGGGAATAGAGAAGTTTATCGTTTACAAGCGACCTGTGATTTTCAACAAAGAACAGGACGGGGGTAAGACTTGGGTGAAAATTCTAAGACGAGAGTTCAGCTCTACTATTCCTTTTACACTAGCACCGATTGCTGGACATCCAGAATTTGCTTTTGTAGGAGAAGTAACAAACGATGGAAGCAACTATTTCACATTAACTGACAGCTCACTTCGTCCAGGATTACACGAATACATAATAACCTCTCACTCTGCAGGGCTAGAAGCTGTAACAGCTGGATACACAAGATATCTCAAAGATGATGGACACAGGACAATCTCTGACAAAGAGTTTATACAAGAGACCAACAAATTCTTCAGATTTGCCATAACAACAATTGAGAATGGAGACAATGGGAATGAGCTTGAAAGCCCAATTTCAGTTGAGCAAAGAGATGGCGAGGACACACCAACTGGTGGATTTTTCTCACACGATATAGACACAAAAATCGGATCAACATTTAGACAAAAGTATTATCTAAACGACTACAACACTGGATATCTCACACTAAATACCCCTGATTTCTCAGCTCTGCCAGGTGACGACCTGCATTCTAGCGAATCAGGACAAAACTCATTTGATCCTCACTCTTTGTCTACAGTTGCCTTCCTAGATGACCACGGACGTAACGGGATAACCGGTCACCCAAAAAGAGACTCTATGAGAGTAGGCCGTATCCAAGTCTCAGGACTATATCAAGGTGAAGTAGTATACAAGATTGGAAGAAATTGGTGGGCAAGACACAACGCACAAGGTTGTGGGAAGGCAGACTATGGAACAACAGCCAACGTATCAGATATCTATGGCGGAGATCGTGACCAAGGATACTTTGACGTAAAGCAAGCTGGTGCTTCTGACTTTACAAGAATTGGATATGAGGATGGAATGAGTGCTACATACGAGAACTCAAACGAATCTACATACAATAACGCAATCAACGCTCAAGAGCAGATGGTAGAACCATTCTACAATGCTGACCAGCCATATTATCCGGTTTGGAATTAATAGGAGAGGAAATGAAAAAGTTAAATAGTTTTATATTAGCAATTTTTACAATCTTTCTATTTGCCTGTCAGCCACCTGAGATAGACAACATTTACAGTCATCTATTTGGAGAGACAGAGATAAAATTAGAAGAGAAGTTCAAATTTGATGCAAACTCAGGTGATTACGGAACCCTTGACTTATCAATAGGTACCGCTGAGCCACAAGTTACCCAGGGGACTGATATATCAAAGCTCGTAGTGACATGGGCGGATATACCAGGAGCTACTTTCTGCGCAATATACAGAGTAGAAGCCGAGGTTGAGAGAGACGAGAACACAGTAGTGACAAAGATCTCTTTTCCAGAAGAGGCAGAACCTATAAAGGTAGGCGAAGTCGCTGCAGCTGCAAAGAGATTTGAAGATACAAGTGTAGCAAACAACAAGATTTACTACTATGCAGTAAAAGGAATCTCAGAAGATAAAACACGAGAAGGGCTGCTAAGCTATTTTTATTACGGATATATGATAGGTTATCCAGAAAATCTTAGAGCAGATGACAAGGAGTCAAAAGAAAAGATTGGAATCTCTTGGGATGCAATCTATGGAGCCAATAACTATCAGATATTCAGAGCTGAAAATGATCCAGAAGCAAGCTATGAGTTTGTTGGCAAATCTTTTTCTAACTACTTCGAAGACCACGCAAAAAGCAACAATCCACCAAGCGCAGGAATCAAATACTACTACAAGGTGAAGGCGTTCAGAAATGGAGTAATAGAATCAGGCTTCAGCCTCGCAAGTAATCCAGGAGAAATTGTCTCTGCTTTTGCTTGTGATCCTCCAGAGAAGGTCTACGCGTCACGAGCTGAGTACAATGACACAGTCAAAGTCTGGTGGGACCTCGCTGATGGCGCAGATAGCTATGTAGTATATAGAGCAGATTCTCCAGATGCTATTTTCGAAGCAATAACAGATATCGGAGATGTAACTGAGAATGCATACCTTGATACAGAGATAGAAAATGGAAAAGACTACTATTACCAAGTATCATCGATAAATGCGGCAGGAATGGAAGGAACAAGATCTAAGTTTGAGCCTTTCGCAGAGACTGACTTTGATGGATGTGATTACCGAAGCCAGGGTTATGCCTTTGATACACCAGAACAACCTCTAGTAGCCTTTATTCCAAATGGTGATGGCGGCAGCCTATTCGTCTATTGGAATACTGTAAGAAAAGCAGAGACCTACTCAGTCTACTACAAAGATACAACAGATCAAGAGACTGCCCTAATCGAAGATTCAACAGAGACCTTTTATAAGGCAGATCTCTCAGCAGAGTTCGCAAACTTTGAATACTATATCAGAGCAAAGCGCGCTGGAACTGAAGGGGAAGTACTAAGCAAAGACTCTCAATCAAAACTCCCTAACAATGGAGCACCAGAAAACCTCTCAGGAAGCGTAAAAGAGTATGAACTTCTAGGAGATGGGCAAATCAAAGGAAAGAACACTATATCCTGGAAATCTGCACAAAACATTCAATACAGAGTATTACGGAAACTTCCAGGAGAGAGCAGCTTCACATTGATAGCAGACAATGTAACCTCTAGCCCATACATCGATACAAATATCCCAGAACGGGGCTATGAATTCTTTCACAATCTTCTACCTTCAGTCGAGCCACAAGGAAGCGAAGATGGGAACCAAGCACTGCAAAGATCACTCTCTGCTCGATACAAGATAGAAGCAGTATTCGATGCAGAAAACAACATCTTTGCAACAAGCGATGAAGTCCTAGCAATGCCAATGCCAACACACAAAGAGTTCTTCTTTATAATCCAATTCCTAGATGATTGTGCTACAAATAAATTAACAAATCAGAGTGATTATGAATCAACTACACCTGGAGACGAAACAGATCCAGGATTTTTATCAGGTAAAATCGATTTTTCTGCAAAGATTCAAAGCCTTTCAAGCGCAAATATAAAGTTTAAGTTCACGAACTATTCAGACTGGCATGGATTAGCCCTAACTGGTGAATACAATTCTCTTCAACACTCTAACCCAGGACAACCACCAGGAGGATCTAGTATAAACACTTGCCATACAGATAGCGTATCACTCATAGGGCTTTTCAACATAAAAAGAAATGTTAGTTTACGACTAAACCCTGACAACTCTTCTTATGACGGATCTATCAAAATAAACATTATTGGAGTAGGAGACTATACAATTATTGTATCTCCAGAAGACAACATCTTCCACTCTTATGACGGAACTGACAGAATCCCAGGAGGAAGAAATGCTTCTGGCTCGTCAGGAAACGAAAACACCTACGACTCAGGAACTCTTTCTAAGTTTGCAATACTAACTGTAAGAGGCGACAATCTAAGTGCAGCAGGTGAGCGAGCTGGAACACCAATAAATTAAAAGATACGAATAAGCCCCCGAGATCTTCGGGGGCTTTCTTTCTTGGATTAAACTAAAATCCATAAATCTGCGACGAGTAATTACTCCATCCAATTTTCTCCATTCTTTGCAAAACGTTAATTTTTTTCCTATAATTAAAGATGAACCCGAGGAAGTAATATGAGTTTCACAAAAATTAAAATTTAACATCAGCAGGAGGGCTATAAAGTGAAAACAATAATCCTAACAATCTATGTAGCGATATCTGTGGTTCTTTCATGCCGAAGCCCAGGATCTTCAATCTTTGAGCTTCTAAACGAGGGGAAAAAGCCGATAACAGAATCAAATCCTCAGTTAGAAAAAATTTCTGGTGACTATGGCGAAACAAATATTAAAATATCGACCCAAGAACCAAGGGTTTCGCAGGGGTTATTCAATAATAAAATTGAAATATACTGGGACAACATAAGCAATGCAAAATATTGCGCAATATACAGAGTCAAAGGTGAAACAAGATTAAACTCGCAAACAGACAAAATAGAACCGTTTATTCCAGACAGCGAATTTCCTGCAAGGATTGCTGAAGTTTTGGCAACAAACAGGAATTTTACAGATTCACTATGCCAGCCAAACACAATCTATTTCTACGCAATAAAAGGAGTTTCAGAAGATAAAACTTCTGAAGGACAACCCAGCTATTTCTATCTAGGATACAGACTTAGCCCACCAACAATGATTATGGCAGAAAACAAAGACTCAAAACAAAAGATAGGAATCTCATGGGATCAAAGCTTTGGCGCAGAATCATATAAAGTTTATAGAGCAAAAAGCTCCCCAGAAAGTGAATACCTACTTATTGGTGAATCAGCAACAACCTATTTTGAAGATCACAGACTCTCAAACACCCCGCCCAAGCCTGGTCAAAAATATTACTACAAGATCAAGTCAGTTAAGAATCTCTCAATAGAATCATCTCTCAGCAACCACAGCAACAGTGGCGAAATCGTCTCCGAATATGCCTGCGCACCACCAGAGCTAGTAACTGCCTCTCGTGCAGAATCTGCCGACTCAATTATAGTTGCTTGGGATGAATCTGAGAATGCAGAGAGATACTGCATATACAGAGCCACAGACCCCAACAATCTGTTTTCCAAGCTCTCAGAAACTAATGAGAATTTTTTCATCGATAGCGAAATCGAACACGGCAGGAACTATTTCTACCAAGTCGCTGCGATAAATTCTGCCAATCTTGAAGGCACTAAATCAAAGCTAATTATCTTCCCCGAAGCTGATGCTGATCTCTGCATATCACCAAGCCAAGGCTACTCTCTAGGCAAGGTAGACAAACTACTAGTGTTAGAGAGCAGCTTAGGTCAGATATTTTTCTATTGGGAAAAAGTAAAAAAAGCCGACTACTACGCAATTTTTTCCCAAGATAGAGATGGAGAGACAATAGAGATTGCAAATTTTCTATCAGATACTAGATTCAGCACAAGCAACTCAGAATTAAGTGAAAATAAATTTTTTATAAAAGCTTGCAGGGAGATAGGCAACCAAACAATATGTAGTGCAGATTATCTCATCACAGAAGCTTGCTCTCCCCTACCTTCGGAGATTACAACAAGCGATAGCCTATTCGAACTAACCGAGGATGGCCGAATAATCTCAAAAAATATTATTAAATGGGAAGATCTTGGCTTTATAAAATACAATATCTTGAAAAAAGAGTATGCAACCGACAATTTCGAGAGGATAGGCTCAGCCTTAATCAATGGATTGTTCGTAGATTTGAATTTTGAACCGCGAAGCTATGATTTTTTCCAGGAGCTAATACCACAGATAGCTTCTACCGTGGAAGATAGAAGAACATCTCTGAAACATGCTTTATCTGCAGAATACAAGATTGAGGTAATCCTTGATGAAGAGCAGGAAATAATTGAAACAAGCCCTGCATTCTCAGCATTTATGATGCCGACGTTTGAAGAAATTTTTTACATAATGCAATTCGCCCAGGATTGTGCCACAAACAAGATGACAAATAAATCTGTATTCTCAGGACTCTATCCCAAAGGAGAATCTGATCCTGGGATATTATCAGGCGAGATAAAGTTCAGCTTTATCCCAGACGGTATCCAAAGATGCGGCAATGTTGTCTTCGAGCTCAACAACTACTCAGACTGGCCTGGTATTATACTAAAAAACAGCTACAAGGAGCAATATTTCGAGAATGCCCAGGCCCCGATAACAAACTCACGTGTAAACAACATACACAGCGACACACTTCAGATGAGCGGACTATTCCATGTAAGCCGCAGAGCAAATCTCAAACTTAACCCAGACAACACAGTCGCAAATGGAACAGTCACGCTAGAGGTTCTAAATGTGGGAACCTACACGATTACAGTTACTGATGAGAACAATATATACAATACCTTTCAAATCACAGATAGATGCCCTGGAGGACGCAACGCAACTATAGGAGGAATCGTAGCAGATGGACATACTCAAAGATATGATCAAACAACACTCTCGAAATTCGCAGTCTTTGAGATAAGAGGGATTAACACAAGTGAGATGACTATTAGGGAGTAAAAAAACTAACAGAAATCTAACAGACAACTAATATTGTTGATTTTTTAGAAATTTTCTTTTATGATTAATAATAACATGGAGGGTTTGATGAAAACTAAAGTAAAAATATTTTTATGCCTAATTTTCCTTTTTGCGATTTTTCCTGTCATCGCAGAAGAAGAAAAAAAAGAAGAAGCAAGCGAGACTAAGACAGAGCAAGCACAAGCAGAAGAGACTAAGAAAAAAGTTGAACCAAAAATCTCTTTTCAATTATCTGAATATATAGAAGTCCATAGTAATGGATTTGATTTCTCTGGAACAACAATTGGATTCTTTCAGGATGCCTTCTTCTCAAGAACATCAGCAAAGGCGAATGTTGCTCTACCTTTTGACTTTTACACTATGAACATTTGGGTCGAAGATGACTTTGATTTCAGACTAAATTATAAAGAAGATTTATCGACTGAAAATGATATAAACTTAAGAGGACGAAATAGAATCTATCTTGGAATGAACAACAACTTCAAGTTTAAAAACACAACCTTTGGCCTTAATCTTGAGCTAAGGTTAGAATCAGACATGAGGGATCTTAGTGGAACACAATCAAAAAAAACCGCAATAAGATTTAATCCTAATATTACGATTGGCGGAAAATACGACTGCGGATTTGCATGGAGAACAGCAACATTTTTCTCATTCATCTTTGACTCAACTAGCTACGGAACAGATACCCCACTAAGCCTCTTTGACTTCGAAGCATACTACAACTTCTCATACGATTTTATGCAACATGTCGAAGGTTCATCAGCTAAAGGGTGGATATTCCTAGACAACCAGTTAGCAACTTATATTGGCGGAGTCTACACTGATAGCCCAGCTCCCGTCTACCTATATGATATTCTAACTACAGGACTTAACTTTGACATCTCTGGATTCCAGCCTAAGATTGGCGCAGCATTCTGGTTCAACAAACATAGTTCTTTTTATGGCTCATACGGAGGGCTAGCCCTAGGTCTTGGCTATAAAAAAGATAATTTATCAATAAATGTTGATTACATCGGCGGTCGAGCAATGACCGAAGAGACTGCTACAGGATACAGCGCGAACTGGCTTAGCAGGATTACAACCTCAGTCAAGTTCAGCTTCTAACTTCACAGATTCAAGCCAGCCGAAAGGCTGGTTTTTTGCATGATAATTCTATACTTTTTTAGTAGGATTTCATTTTTTCCCCATTCTACTGATTGACAGATTATGAAGTTTTCTCTATCTTTTTACTATAAACATTTAGTGAGGTAAATATGAAAGCGATTAAAATGGCAGAAAATATCTATAGAGTTGGGGCAAATATTGAAAATGGCGACCTTTTCGAGGGGATGTGGCCTATTCCTGATGGAGTTTCCCTTAATGCGTATGTTCTAACAGGGCTGAAAACAGCTCTTATCGACCTTGTACGAGATTGGGACAATGCCCCTGACGAATTAACAAAGCAGATTGATGAGCTAGGTATAAAAAAATTTGATTACCTGATTCTTAACCATATTGAGCCAGACCACACAGGCTGGTTAAATGGGTTTTTGAGGAAACATCCTGATACAAAGATCTTAACTACAAAGAAAGGTGCTGCAATGATTGAAGGATTCTACCACGTCACTGAGAATGTCTCTGTGGTAAAATCAGGAGATACTCTTGACCTTGGAAAGGGAATCGAGCTGGTATTTGAGGAGATCCCAAATGTTCATTGGCCTGAGACAATGGTTACCTACGAAAAGAGCTCAGGAATCCTCTTTGCGTGCGATGCTTTTGGCTCTTACGGCTCAATCTCAGAGAAGGTCTTTGATGACCAATTATCCGAAGAAGAACACGCTTTCTACGATAGAGAGTCGCTTCGGTATTATGCAAACATTGTCGGGAGTTTTTCAGTATTTGTTCAACGAGCTGTAGCAAAGCTTGCAGATCTAGAGATCAAGATGATTGCTCCTTCGCATGGAATTATCTGGAGAGAGAATCCATCTGAAATAATAAATCGCTATCTAAAGTTCGCTTCTTACATGAACGGTCCTGCCGAGCCAGAGATAACTATCGTGTGGGGAAGCATGTACGGAAATACAAAAGAAGTGCTAACATCAATCATCGAAGGAATCAGATCCGAAGGTGTTGTGGTTCATGTTCATCAGACACCAGACGAAGATGTCTCATGGGCTCTAGCCTCAGCATGGAAATCTCGTGGACTAGTTCTTGGTATGCCAACCTACGAATACAAGATGTTCCCACCAATGAGCGCAGTCATCGATATGTTTGAGCGAAAACACATCAACAACAAGAAAGTTCTCAGATTCGGCTCTTACGGCTGGTCAGGTGGTGCGCAGAAAGAGTTTGACAAGATCACAGAAGGGCTGAAGTGGGATTGCATGGAACCAGTTGAATGGCAAGGTCGTGCAAAAGAAGAAGACCATAAGAAGGCCTACGAAAGCGGCAAAGCACTTGCAAAGGCAATCAAAGAGATGTAATTTTCACCTCGCAATAAAAAACCCCCTTGAAATCAATTTTTCAAGGGGGTTTTTAGTTCGAAGTACACTGCCCTGGCAGGGTGGATTAGTTCTTCGAACTCTCTTTAACTTCCTGCTTGGCAGTGATCCCTGCTGGCAATGCTTCGCATTACCCACGCAGGGGTTGAGGTATACCTCAACCTGAACTGCCCTGGCAGGTTGTTTGAGTTCATTCTGAACTCTCTTTAACTTCCTGCTTGGCAGTGGGTACACTGCCCTGGCAGGGTGTTTGAGTTCATTCTGAACTCAAACTTAATAACTCTTCGCAAATATTGCTAGGTTTTTGGCTTTTTTGTTGCAGCAGACGCAGGTTCCTTCTATGTTTTCTTGTCGGTCGAATGGGAGGACTCGTATGGTTGCTTTTGTGGCTTCTTTGATCTTAGCTTCGCATTCGCCTGAACCGCACCATAGAGATTCAGCAAAGCCGCCTTCGCCTTCATTGAAGAATTTCAGGAATTCGTCATAGTTGTTTATTTCAAATGTATTTTCTTCTCGGTAAGCCCTAGCTTTTTCTAGCAAGGCAACCTGCATATCTTTTAAAATTTCATCTAGTGTATCAGAGATTTTGTCAAATTCTACAAATATCTTCTCGCCACTGTCGCGCCTAACAAGCACAGCTTTTCTATTCTCCATATCACGAGGACCTACTTCAATCCGCACTGGCATTCCGCACATCTCCCACTCCGAATATTTCCATCCAGGTGAGTTAGTGTCATCATAATCTTTGACAATTCTAAATTTTTCTGCAAGTATCTTATAAATTGAATCAGCATAATCAAGAACTTCATCCTTGTTCTTCGCCTTGTAGATTGGAATCAATACTGCATCTTGTGGCGCAACCTTTGGAGGAAGCACAAGACCCTTATCGTCAGAATGGGTCATTATCAAAGCGCCTATCAATCTGGTAGAAACTCCCCAGCTCGAAGCCCATACATAATCTAACTTGCCTTCTCGTGTCTGAAAGGTCACATCAAAGGCCTTTGCAAAGTTCTGCCCAAGAAAATGTGAAGTTCCCGCCTGTAGTGCCTTCTTATCTTGCATCATTGCTTCAATAGCATAGGTATTTATTGCTCCAGCAAACTTCTCTGACTGCGATTTAACACCTGTCAAAACTGGAACTGCCAAGATACCTTCCGCAAACTCTTTATATACATTCAACATCTTAATAGTCTCTTCTTCAGCCTCTTCAGATGTCTCATGGGCAGTATGTCCCTCTTGCCACAAAAACTCAGTTGTTCGCAAGAACATTCGAGTACGTTTTTCCCATCTAATAACATTTGCCCACTGGTTCAGTAGCAATGGCAGATCTCGATATGATTGAATCCACTTCTTGTACATACTCCAGATAATTGTCTCAGATGTTGGTCGCAATACCAATGGTTCTTCAAGCTCAGATCCACCTGCATGAGTAACTACAGCTAGCTCAGGAGAGAACCCCTCGACATGTTCAGCCTCTTTTTTTAAAAAACTTTCTGGAATTAACATTGGGAAATAAGCATTTGAATGTCCAGTTGCCTTGAACATCTTATCTAAATTCGACTGGATAGCCTCCCACAACGCATAGCCTCTTGGTCGAATAACCATACAACCCTTCACTGGCGAATAATCTGCTAACTTCGCGTTCAAAACAATATCAACATACCAGTCTGAGTAACTTTCAGACCTCGGAGTAATCTTTTCTGCCATTTTACACCTCAAAATAAAAAAAATAGACAGACAACATAAGTTATCTGCCTTTTAGAATATCATTTATAGAAATTGCAATCAAGTAAGAGAAAATAAATTATTTCAATTTTACAGTTTCAACCATATATCTAATAGAAAAACCATCTCCATCAATCTCTTTCTTCTCAATCACAAAGACAAGACTCTTGCAATCTGGAGACTTTATCACTTGAGCCACACTATAACCAAGGACACCTTCCCTCTTGTAGTTAGGATTCCCCACTTTGTACTGAACCATCGACCCATCCCCATCTGTAATAGTCAAATTAAGGTAAAAAGAGGAAACTGTCTTTCCATTTTTTTTCTCAACAGATGGAACAAGCTCATACTCATACTCTTTTTTTTCTGAAAAATCCCTAAAATTCATATTCAGAGTATCGCCATCATCTGCCTTCACATAGATCATTCGGCCAACAACTGCGTGGTTAATAGTCCACTTTGCGATATTTGTAGAGATATTACGCAACGCATTAAGCATCGCACCCTCAGGAGAGAGCCCCGAAACCGCAGTGCGAGTAAACTTGTAACGGTAGATACCATCTTTTACAAAACTATTCTTTGCAACATCTACGCAAAATACATTGGTATAGACATCTCCTTTTTCTGAAATTCCATACTCCGAAAATAAAAAATATTTTGAATCCTCTGAAAATCCTAAGTTTTTAAACGATGCGACATCTCCAGCAAAGGCTAAAGTTGTCAGACACATAGCTGTAATTATTAGAAAAATTTTTTTCATGAATAAAATCCTCCATTTTTAGTATCGGAAGAAATGAAAAACTCTTAAATAAAGTATTTGTATTTACAAATAAATAACTAAAAACTATAATAGATACATGACAATAAAGACTCGAAACATACTTTTGATATCTCTTTTGATAGTTACAATCTTTCCTATATCACTATACCTTTATTCTTCGATCTTCTTGTTGTCAGAATTGAACAACAGTGTCTTCGAATTTTTCTATCCTGAGCTTGCTACACGCCCAGTAAAATATCTAATATTCTCAACTGGGGTGATGTTGCTCTACAGCGTGGTATCAAGTATTGTAACTTTTTTCTATTTCAGACGAACTGCATCTACTGAGATTTTCTTCTTTCTTTGCTTCCTCGCAACAATCTCATTCGAAGCACTCAAACCTTTTTCTGCCTCTTTCATTGCGGCAAACATGGCAGACTACTACATCCTTATTTTTTCAAAACTCATCTATTTCGGTTATCTGCTTGGCTCATCCTTCCTTCTGATAGGAGCCTTCTTCTCAAAAGGTATAGACTACAAGAAAAACGAGTTAATCTTTGCCCTAATCACCATAACAATACTCTACATGGTCCTTAAAATACCATTCTACTCTATGGAAAATTTTGATAACAACTTTATATTCAGCCCATCTCTCAAAAATGAATTATTCATAGGAAGCATCTTGGCAGTTGTCTCTGGCGCTATTATCTATCTTCATTCAGGAATTAAACAGGCAAACAAAGATTTAATCCTTGCCGGAGTCGGCTATATAATGTTGATAACTTCAAGAGAGCTAATATTACAACTCCCCAACTTCAACTCTGTGTATGTACCAACAATATTCTTACTACTACAAATTCCACTGATCCTCGGAACCTTTCTATTTGTAAAAAAAATCCACAATATTTATTTGTGGTACTAATTTGCAATCCCTACCTATTTTGTCTAAAATTTGACATATATAGAAATAAGGGGATACCAGATGAAGGGATTCAAAAAAATTAAGACAAGAATGATTGTCCTATTTGGAGGAATATCAACAATTCTTCTAATTGTGTTTTCAATAGTAATTATCACTCTCGTAGCAAGAGTACAAAACAAGATAGTTAACGAGCTTTCTACTGAAATCTCGAAGGCAAGAGGAGCAGAGGTAGAGAAGTGGCTTGATGGACATCTTAATGAGATGAAAGCCTTTGCCGCTCTCGAAGTAATCAGAGGAAATAACTTCGAGGAGATTGGTAAATATCTACAACGAAGACACTCGAATCTCAACCCACAACAACTTCAAGTATTCTTCGCAGATCTAGAAGGAAAAGCCATAACCTCTTCTGGAGTTCCAGCGAATATTGCAGATAGAGAATACTTCATAGACATCATGAAAAAAGGGAAAAAGTCGACAGTAAGCCAAGCAATTAAAAGTCGTGCCTCTGATAATATCGTGGTAGTTGTAGCTACTGAAGTCCTAGATTTTAACGGAAACAGAATAGGAATAATAGGAACAACAATATCTACAGAAAGCCTCTCTGAGGTTGTAAACAGCATGGTCTACCGCGGAGAAAATGTTGGATCAATAATTGATGGAAACGGTTGGGTAGTTGCCCACGCAAAAGAAGAGATGATCATGACAATAAACTTTCTCGATGCAGAAGGATACACAGATTTAGAAATTATTGGAAACGATATTGTAAAAGGAATAGCTGGCAACAAGGAATTTATCCGCCCAAGCGGAGAGAGAGTAGATGCAATCTATGCACCAATACCGAATACTCCAAACTGGGCAGTTGCATACCTTATCCCACACAAAGCACTAAGCAGCGATTTAAACAAACTCATCACAATAGTTTTAATTATTGTCCTTTTTATGATCCTCGGAATTATAATACTTGCAATAACTATTTCAAATATAATCTCCCGCCCAATACTTAATGCAGTGAAGATTGCTGAATCTCTCTCAACAGGGGATATAAACTTTTCTATTGCAAAAAAAGATCTCAAACGGCAAGATGAGATAGGAACTCTATCGGTAGCATTCCAGAAGCTCAAAACAAAGCTAAACAACGTTGTTAAAAATATACAAAATGCAGTAAGCGAGGTATCTAAAGGTAGCCACGAGGTCAATAGCTCAGCACAAGAGATGTCGATGGGTGCTAGTGAACAAGCAAGCTCGACAGAGGAAATTTCAGCTTCAATGGAGCAGATGAGTGCTAGCATAAAGCAAAACAGCCAAAATGCAGCAGAGACTGAAGCTATAGCAAAAGACTCAGCACACAATGCGGAAAAAGGTGGGGAAGCAGTAGATAAGACTGTGAATGCAATGATTCAAATTGCTGACAAGATCACGATAATCGAAGAGATAGCACGAAACACCAATCTGCTAGCCTTGAATGCAGCTATCGAGGCAGCACGAGCAGGCGAGCAGGGGCGGGGATTCTCTGTAGTTGCTTCAGAGGTGAGAAAACTCGCTGAACGAAGCCAGAAGGCTGCAGGAGAAATCAAGGAGTTGTCGACCGACAGCGTAGCAATAGCAAAGAAGGCAGGGGAGATGCTCTCTCTTATAGTTCCGGATATCAAGAAAACTGCAGATCTAGTCCAAGAGATAAATTCTGCAAGTTCAGAACAATCAGCTGGATCAGACCAGATTAACAGTGCAATACTACAACTTGATAAAGTTGTTCAGCAGAACGCAGCAGCATCCGAGGAGATGGCTGCAATGGCAGAGAGCCTCTCAGATCAGTCAGAATCATTACAGAAGATAATGCTATTCTTCAAAACTGATGAAAATAAATAATAAGCACAAAAAAGGGAAGACAAAGCGCTTCCCTTTTATTTTATTTTTTCTTATTACTCTTTTTCTTAGGTTCACTCTTAGAATTATTTGAAGACTCTTTTACAACTTCAAGCAACTTCTGAGTCAATGTTGGCTTCTTAGGCTTCTCGGTAGTATCTGCACCAGGAAGATAGACACTAGCAACATCCAACCCCTTAAGCCTATCACGTTTGTCCATATACTTAAATATAAAATACAAGACGACACCAGCAACAACCATCAAGAAACACAATATCTGCCCCATTGAAAAATTCAAAAACGACTCTAACAAGGCAGGATTATCCTTAGATGGGAAAAATTTAATAATATATCCAAGTCCCTCATCAGGCTCTCTGTAATACTCAATCACAAATCTAATAACACCATAAAGCGCTACATACATAGAAGCAACAGCGCCATCAAACTTCTTGAATCTCTTGACAATAAACCAGAGAATCAGCCACAAGAAGATCCCCTCGAAGAATGCCTCGTATAACTGCGAAGGATGTCTTGGCAAAAAGAAAACCTCTCGACCATAATGATAGACTGACTCAATGTTAAACTTCGCCGCTAACTCCTTAGCCCAAGGTTGATAAGCATCAGTAGAAGCACCAGGAAAAACCATTCCAAAACCAGTCCTTGAAACCTTTCCCCAAAGCTCAGCATTTATAAAATTCCCCAATCTACCAAAGGTATACCCAAGAGGAATCCCTGCACAAGCCATATCTACAATACGTCTAAACTTCAACTTATTTCGCCAGCAATAATACAAAAATCCAAGAGCGCCACCAACAACTCCACCATGAAAGCTCATACCTTGCAACCCAACCAATTTACCATCGCGAAATGGCCAAAAGATAAGCCACGGACGAGTCAAATAATAGGTCGAACCCTCATATATGATTACAGAAAAAAGCCTAGCACCAAGAAGCAGACCAATAATACAAGCAAAGAAGACACCCGAACTATGAGTCTCTGTCAGCTTAATCTCCGCCCTCTTGTTCTGTAGCTTAAACAATCCATAAGCAATAGAAAACGCAACAATATACATCATTCCGTACCATCGAATATTACCAAGAAAGCCAAGAAGGCCCTCTTTACCTGACCACCAAAAAAATATCTCTGGGTGTATCCACTCTGGGAATTTTACATATAACATCACAACTCCTCACAAGATTAAATCTTCTCTATAATTTATACCCTGAATTCACAGCTTTTACAAGCTTTCGTTTTATTAACATATTCTCTTTTTTTAAACTATTTATCTCAAATTGCTGAGTCCTGATTGTCTCAAGCAAATCTCCCTCTGTCAATGCTCCAGTATTAAGCAAATCCTTAATCTCCGCAATCCTAAGATCAAAATCATTACTTGCCTCTTCATTCGCAATCTGATAACTATCCTCAATAGCCTCGTAATCAAAATCCTCTTCAGATAAAGGTGACAGCTGCACAAGTTTCTCACTAATTCTAAAGATCGCCTGAGAGAGAACAGCTTGTGGCTTATAGACAATAATCGGCAACCGCGAAGAGAGAGCAACATCCTGCAAATGATCCTTGTAGATTACCCCTAAGTGCTCCATATCAACACCAAGATACTCCCGACATGAGACCCTTAACTTCTGAGCCTTAAAACTATCCTTTGGATCATCAATCATATTAAAGACAAGCCGCGGACAAAAAACCTTAAACCTCTTATCAAATTTTTCATAACCCTTAGGATCTTTTGCCTTCAGAATCTCTAGCAATCTCGGCACATACAATCTCTGCAAAGAGTTCCCATCTTTCTGAAGATGCTCAAGATAGGCGGTTGCTGGACTTTTCTGCCCAAAAGAGGTGGAAATAAGGCGAAAAACAATGTTTTTCAAAAAAAGATAAGCATTCAAGGTAGCGGTCAAAGATGGCGTTGTAACAATCACCCCCTCAGACGAAGCGAGGAAGAGATCAAGAGTATTCATATTTGTCCCAGCCCCCAGGTCAATTATAACAAAGTCAGCCTTGATTCCTTTTAAATCTTTAAGGATTTTTCTTTTTTCAAAAAACTTAATATTTGCCAGACCAGGAATCTCAGCTTCGCCAGGAAGTAATCTCAGATTTGAATACTCAGTATCAATAATAAAATCATTTATATCTGAATCCTTATTCTGCAGATAATGACCTATCCCTGTCGTAACAGAACGAATTCCCAAAATTGTGTGCGCATTGCTTGCTCCAAGATCAAGATCCACAAGAACCACACTAAAACCTGCCTGACCAAGCGCAATAGACATGTTAACAGCTAACAATGATTTACCTACTCCGCCCTTTCCACTAGCTATTGGAATTATTCTCATAACTTAAACTCCTCAAATTTCTATTTTTTTATAAAAAAAACATCGAAACAATAGACAAAAAGTAATATAATGTCTCATATAGTATAGGAGATTTATCATGAAAAATAAAGAACGTTTTTTATGGGCAACAGGAACAATTTTACTTATTTTGACTTTTATAGTCTTTTCAATAAGTTTTACAGTAAAAAACAACCTAACCCTAACTTCTGCGGAGGACAAACAGGCAGAGGTCAAAGACTACATGCAAGATATGGAGGAAACTTTTAATTTTATATTAGGAAATTATGTAGAAGAGGTAGATCCAAAGGTTCTCTACGAAGGCGCGATGTCTGGGCTTTTTGAATCACTAGAAGATCCGCACTCTACTTTTCTTACAGAAAAAGAGATTCAAGATCTAACAAAGAACACACTTAAGGGAGAGTATGGCGGGGTTGGGCTCTACATCCAGAAGAAAGACCCATCTACTCTTGATGCAAAATCACTAGAGACAGATAAATTTGTTATAATATCAGCTCCCATCGAGGGAACTCCAGGATTTAAGGCTGGGCTTCATGCACTTGATATGATAACCCACATAGATGATGAGCCTGTAGATGAGATTACAATCGATGAGACAGTTAGCAGACTCACAGGGCCAGTCGGAACAGATGTTAAGGTCTCAATATTACGCAAGCCAAATATCAAATTCGATGTTGTCCTTACTCGGGCAAAGATTGAAGTTCCAACAGTCAAGACTACAATGATAAATGATGATATTTTCTATATCAAGATTATCTCCTGGTCTGCACATACTCCAGACCGAATCAAAGAGGCTCTCCAAGAGGTTGAAGAGAAGAACATAAAACAAATAATTGTAGATGTGAGGAACAACCCTGGAGGATTATTAAACTCTGTAACCAAGATTGCAGATTTTTTCCTATCAAAGGGAAAAATTGTAAGCACAAAGGGCAGAACTGATCAAAGCATCTCAGTTGCAAAGGCCTATCCTCAGACAACAATAGTATCAAAAGATGTCAAAGTAGCTGTTCTTATGAATGAGTTTTCAGCATCAGCTTCAGAGATCTTCGCCGGTGCGATGAAAGATTCTGGACGAGCCAAGACCTTTGGAACAACCACATACGGCAAAGGCTCAGTACAAATCCCAATGGCAGTGGGGAACACTGGCTACAAGCTAACAACTAGCCTCTACTACTCACCATCAGGAAGAAAGATTGATAAGCAAGGTGTCGAACCCGACTTCGAGGTAAAAGAGAAGGAACTTAGCGAAGAGGAGATTAACTCACTTCAGAAGCTATTTGAGAACAAATATATAGAAAACTTCCTTGAAAAAAACTCTAATCCTTCAGCGTCCAAGATTGATGAGTTCTTAAAGATGTTGCGAAACAAAGAGATTATTCTTGAAGAGAGATTGCTACGAAAGCTAATACAGAATGAGATAAATAGAAGCCTAGACTTCCCACCAATTATCGATATTGAGTTCGATATTGTGCTAAGAAGAGCTATGGAATTTCTTGAGACTGGAAAATGAAACAATTTGTTCTAAAATTCGAGTGCGAACAACCTAAAGGCACCTTCTCACTGACACGAAGAGAGTATAACTATCTGATAAATGTGAGAAGGATGCAAAAAGGCGACAAGATAAAGGCTCTTGACCAAAAGAATCAAGAGCTAGCACTCGAAATTCTCTCTATAGATGACCAAGAAGCTCTATGCAGCTGGGAAATTATCAAAAAAGAGATAGTCCAACCAGAGATTGAGAAGATTATGATTTTTTCTCTACTAAAAGGCAAAAAAAACGAACAAGTAATACGGCAAGCTGTCGAGACCGGAGTAACAAAGATAATTCCAGTAGTTTCGAGATACTCAATCTCACAACCTGAGCGCAAAGATCTTGAGAAAAAACAAGAAAAATGGGAAACAGTGATAACTGAAGCAGTCCAACAATCTGGCCGGCCTGATATTCCAACCATTGAGGCTATCATCCCGATCGAGAAAATCAAAGATTTTCTCAATTTTGACCATACAGCCCTGTTTTTTCACCAAGAAAAGCTTGAAGAAATCCCAATATCAAGTAAAATAACAGCAGGCAGACCAACTGTCTTTGCGATCGGTCCTGAAGGCGGATTTTCAGAAGATGAGATAGAGATGTTCTTGAACCTCGGATTTATCCCAACTTTTTTGCAAACACCAGTGATGAGAGCAGAGACTGCAGCAGTTGCAGCCTCAATAATGATAACAACAATTGCATCGGAGACGAAAAGTGGAAAATAACTCAAACACAAACGAATTTAACACAGGCATAATTAAGATAACAAATATAGCAGAGATGGAGTTCAAGAAATTCATATTATCGAAGATTGAGAGCAATACGAGATTTTCCTGTATATTTTTAGACTCCTCAACAATAACACGAGCAATGTTCAGCAAGAAGTACAGAGATTTTGTTAACAGTTGCGATTTAGTAATTCCAACAACTCAGATTGTGAAGATGATAAACAAAAAAGTACCAATTGAGACCTACTCAGAATTTGACTTTTGTATCAAGGCCCTTGCCACAGCAGAGGAGAAACGAAAATCGTCGTTTATCCTAGGCGGAGACAAGCTAACCATCAAGAAGGCCTACAACAATCTATGCTCAACCTTCCCAGATTTGAAGGTTCTCGGAATGTACAAAGGCAACCTGAGCAACAAAGAAGAAGCCCACACAATCCTCGCAATCAAAAAGGCAGCACCGACAATCCTGATAGCAGGAAAGAGCCTTCCCAAGAATGAAAAATGGCTACAACTACACAAAGAAGAGTTCAATCCCGGCATTTTCATATACACCCCAGAGACCTTCTCAATAATGACTGGGGAACGAAGCAACAAAGCAAAGAAAAAAAACAAATTCATCCTCAGCATGAAATACTTAATTCTGCCTCATCTCTGGGTCAAAGGGCTAATCTTACTGATTTTCCTAGCCAAAGCAAAGAAATTTATCAAGAAAGGGTGTTGAAATGAAAGCAAAAGGAATAATATTTGACTTCAATGGAACAATGTTCTGGGATTCTGAATACCAGATATCAGCATGGGATAAGTATTTAGCGAAAAATAAATTACAAATGACAGCGTCTGAAAAAGAAGAATATATCCATGGAAGGAATTGCAGAGATACATTTGAATTTCTTTTCAAGCGAACAATTTCTGACAACGAGCTAGATTATTTAATAGAACAAAAAGAGATAATCTATAGAAATGAATGCATGAAACACAAAATGATACTAGCTCCAGGCTTAGAATCTCTCCTAATATTTTTAAAAGATAATGATATAAAAATTGCTATCGCAACTGCAGCTGGCAAAAAGAATGTCGAATTCTTTATCGAAAAATTTAATTTACTGAATTTTTTTGAAAGAAAAAACATAATATATGATGACGGAAAAATTAAAGGAAAACCACACCCAGATCTATTTAACAAGGCTGCCGAATCTCTCAACATCTGTAAGAACGAAATAATTATCTTCGAAGATTCAAAATCTGGAATTGAAGCTGCTAGAAAATCTGGCGCAGGTAAAATAATAGTTGTGAACTCAGCTAGAGTAAATTTTAAGACAGAAGATTTAGAAACTATAAATGATTTTAACCAATTCGATAGGAATTTGGTTATATAAGCTAAAGATTCAAGGATTTTCACGCTAAAACTCTGTCAAGCGCAAGCGAAATTGTCTTTAATATGTTGTTCTTAATTTGAATTAAGAAAGAAGAGGTTGAATCGCCCGCTACGCTCGATTAACACAGATGAACGCAGATAATATGGGAGAGGTTTTTGTAGGTATGTTTTGCCACCTATGTTTTAATGGTAATTTGTTGCCTTTTGATTTACCTATGTTTTTTGTGAAAAATACCCAGAGCAAGCCTTGGGTCTTAAATGCAGCAAAATCTCTTATTTTTTTAATCAGCCAAACAACATTTCTTCTCAACCCTGATTGTCCTGCTTAGCAGTGAGTACACTGCCCTGGCAGGACGTATTAGTTCATTCTGAACTAATCCCCTGCGTTAATCTGCGTCCATCTAGCAGCGAAGCTGCGGGCGGTTAAAATCTCTTCTAAAAAACTATTATAACACATAAGACATTTTCCCTTTCGTTAGACAATAACATAAATTTTCACATTAAAACTCTTGACAAAACCTTAAAATTAGAACTAAACTCAACTAAGGAAGTTAGGCTATGCAAACAAAAAAAGACAAGACTTACTCATCAATAATGATCACAGCTAGACAAGAATTTCTCAAGAACGGGTTCAAGCAATCCAGCATGAGAACTATTGCGGAGAAGGCAGAGGTTGGACTTAGTAATATCTACAACTACTTTGCAAACAAGGATCAGATCTTTGAAGAGATCCTTGCGCCAGCCATCAGAGAGTTAAAATATCTGCAAAATCAACACAACTGCGAAGAGAATCTAAGCATAGATATCTTCACTTCAATAGAATGCCTTGAAAAGCAGACAAAAACCTATGCAGATTTGATAACAAGGTACAAAGATGAGATAAATCTTCTTTTTTATGGTGCAAACAGCTCTAAACTTGAAAATTTCAAAGAAGAATACATTAACAACCACACGAAGATTGGGCTTGAATACATGACCTTGATGAAAGAGAAATTTCCGGAGCTAAACATCGAGGTTACAGACTTTTTTATTCATACAATGAGCTCTTGGTGGATAGGAATAATGGGCGAACTAGCAATGCACGATCTTAGCAGCGAGGAACTTGAGAAGTTCATATACGAATACCTTGAATTCTCAACTGCTGGCTGGAAAAAAGTGATGAATGTTAAATAATTTTTTTTGAACAAAACTGAACAATGTTCTTTTTTAGGAGGTTAATACATGGGTACTTTGAAAAAATTACAAAAGTACATGGAGGGCAGAAAAATATTACTGCCCGGGGCGATAATTCTATCAGCAATAAGCACCTTAACAGGGATGCTACCATTCATATTCATTTGGTTGATTGTCAAGGAATTATTCGCATCGCAAAATGAATTCTCTCTAGGGCTTGTGAATACATATGCTTGGGCTGCATTGGCAACTGCTGTCGGAGGAGTTATTCTCTACTTCGTGGCTCTATCACTTTCACATCTTGCTGCCTTCAGAGTCGAAGTAACAATGCGCCGCAAGGCAATGGAAAGGGTAATAAGCATGCCACTCGGCTTCTTCGACAACAACACAAGCGGAAAAATTCGGAAGATAATCGATGAAGACGCAAGCATCACTCACACCTTTCTCGCTCATCAACTACCTGACCTCGCAGGAACAATATTGATGCCACTTGTCTCATTGACTCTGATTCTCGTAGTTGATTGGCAACTCGGGCTAGCTTGCCTTATCCCAATAGTTGTATCCACAGCTTTAATGGGATTTATGATGGGGAAAAAAGGTCAACACTTCATGAAGCAATATATGACTTCGCTTGAAGAGATGAACAACGAGGCAGTAGAATATGTCAGAGGGATTCCAGTAGTGAAAGTCTTTCAACAGACTGTCTTCTCTTTCAAAAGTTTCTACAACAGCATAATCAGATACAAAGAGATGGTATCAAGCTACACCCACATGTGGGAAAAACCAATGTCTGCCTATACTGAAATAATTCACAGCTTCGCATACATCTTAATCCCATTTTCAATCTTGATTATTGGAAAAACTGGGGATTATGCAGGCATAATAACTAATCTTTTACTCTATCTTCTTGTAACACCTGTATTTGCTCAATCAATTATGAAATCGATGTACCTTAATCAAGCACTTGGACAGGCATCAGAGGCAATAAACCGAAGCGAGAACCTTACAAAAGATTACAAGCCGCTTGCCACTTCAAACAAAAGAGAAATCTCCAATCACGATATTACATTTGAAGCTGTCTCCTTCGCCTACCCTGGTACAGACAAAAAGGCAGTGGATAATGTTAGTTTTTCTATGAAAAAAGGGCAAAAATTCGCACTTGTCGGTCCTTCTGGTAGCGGCAAGACTACTGTGGCTCGACTACTACCAAGATTCCGCGAAATAGACAAAGGATCAATCAAAATTGGAGGAATAGATCTAAATGAGATTGGGCAGGATGAGTTAATGAAAAACATCTCATTTGTCTTTCAGAATACCAAACTTTTTCGACGCTCACTTCTTGAAAATATCAAATACGGCAATGAAAACGCATCAATGCAAGATATCAAAAAGGCGCTCGAGCTTGCTCAATGCAACGAATTTATCAGCAGGCTGCCTAATGGGCTAGAGACAAAGATAGGGGTAGATGGAACCTACTTATCAGGCGGAGAACAACAGAGAATTGCTCTAGCTAGGGCAATCCTCAAGGATGCACCAATAATTGTCCTCGATGAGGCGACTGCATTCGCAGATCCAGAAAACGAACACTTGATCCACAAGGCTTTACAAAAATTAACAGAAGGAAAGACTGTGTTGATGATTGCTCACCGACTATCAAGCATCACAGATGTCGATTCAATTATTGTTCTCAACGACGGAAAGATTGCAGAACAAGGTACACACCAACAACTTCTAGCTCAAAATGGTATTTACACAAAAATGTGGAGAGAATATCAAAAATCTATCAAATGGACAATCTCAAAGGAGTCAGTATGTTAAATTATATTCAACGCAGACTTGCTCTTTCTAAGAAAGGGGCAAAAGACTTTGTAAAAGGTACATTTTGGACAACAATACTAAATATAGCCATCATGTTTACAGCTTTTTACACTTTTATTTTCTTAAAGGAGTATATCCCGTCAATATTTGCGCCAGACATCGCCCCAGCAAAGGGCGCTGGTTACTTCGCCCTACTAGCACTTGCACTCCTGGTAGTCTCATGGATAATAGCAGTAATCCAATATCGCAGCACCTTCTCTACAATCTATGACGAGAGTGCTAATCGCAGACTTAACCTTGCAGAGAAATTAAGAAAGCTCCCCCTTGCCTTCTTCGGCGAGAAAAACCTCTCAGATCTAACCTCGACAATAATGGCAGACAGCACAGATCTAGAGCACACATTTTCTCATGCAGTACCTCAGCTTTTTGCATCGATAATCGGCGTAATCTTAATTGCTATCGGAATGATCTCATACAACTGGCAACTTGGGTTAGCCCTCTTCTGGGTTGTTCCTGTTGCGACACTAATCCTTGTAATTTCGAAGAAAAAGCAGGGTCGTGGCAACAAGAACATCTATGAAAAAAAACGAGAAGTAACTCAAGAGATCCAAGAAGGGCTCGAGACAATCCAGGAGATAAAGTCATATAACAACGAAGCCAAATACATGGCTGGTCTTTCGAAGAAGCTGGATGATTATGAAAAAAACCTCATTAAAGGTGAACTTCTAACTGGTGTTTTTGTAAATGGGGCTCAAAGTGTGCTGAAATTAGGACTGGCAACTGTAATAATCGCAGGGGCATCTCTCTATGCGGCAGGAAAAGTAGATCTTTTCACCTACTTAATCTTCCTTGTCCTTGGCGCTAAGGTCTTTGACCCAGTTAATGAGGTCTTTAACAATCTAGCAGCCCTTTTCTACCTCGACATAAGAATCAACCGAGTGAGAGAGATGGAAAATCTTCCGATTCAAAGCGGAACAACAGAATTTAATCCAACAAATTACAATATCGAGTTTAGGAATGTAATTTTCTCATACGATAACGACAATCAAGTCATACAAGGAATCAATTTTGTAGCAAACCAAGGAGAAGTTACTGCCCTTGTCGGACCTTCTGGTGGAGGAAAGACAACCGCAGCTAAGCTGGCAGCGAGATTCTGGGATATTGACTCAGGCGAGATCCTAATTGGTGGTCAAGATATCAGCAAGATAGACCCCGAGACCCTACTCAAGCACTTCTCAGTGGTCTTTCAAGATGTTACACTTTTTAATGCATCGATTTTAGACAATATCAGAATCGGCCGACAAGATGCAACCGACCATCAAGTAATTGAGGCTGCAAAACTTGCCCAATGCGATGAATTTGTCTCCCAACTACACGACGGCTACAAGACAATCATTGGCGAGAACGGCGACACCCTCTCAGGTGGAGAGAGGCAGCGAATTTCAATTGCTCGGGCACTACTCAAAGATGCTCCAATTATCCTGCTTGACGAGGCTACTGCTTCGCTTGATGTTGAGAACGAGACTAAGATCCAGCGAGGAATCTCCGAGCTTATTCGCAACAAGACAGTTCTAGTAATTGCCCACCGGATGAGGACTGTATCAAATGCAGATCAAGTAGTTGTATTAAAAGATGGAAAAATTGTAGAATCTGGAAGGCCGCAAGAACTGCGTAGCCGTGATGGAGTCTTTGCGAAGATGGTCAACCGCCAGCTAGCAGAGGTGATCTAACACCGGGAACAGAGCCGCACCCCCGACAACGAAGTAACACTGTCGGGAGATGCGGTTTTTTATATAGAAAAAATTACAATTTACCTACAAAATTAGTTATTAGCTCGGTGAATTTCTTGTTCACAGATGCAGCAGTGTCGATAACCTCCTGGTGAGTCAGTCGATGCTCCTGCATTCCTGCCGCCATGTTAGTGATGCAAGAGATTGCACAGACTTCAATCCCGCAGGCATTTGCGACAACAGCCTCTGGAACAGTTGACATACCCACGGCAGATGCGCCGAGAACTGAGAATGCGCGGATCTCGGCTGGAGTCTCATATGTCGGACCGGTTGAATAGGCATATACTCCCTTTTTCAATTTTATCCCAAGCTCAGTTGCTACAGACTCAAGTTTGCGAATCATCTCTGCCTTGTAGATCTCACTCATGTCTGGGAATCGCTCTGTATATGAATTTTGTTTACCAATCAGGGGATTTTGTAGATTAAAACCTAGATGATCCTCAATCGCCATCAGATCGCCCTGCTCCACATTGTTCACGCCCCCTGCCGCATTTGTCAATATTAGATGCTGTATGCCGAGTTCTGCCATAATGTAGACTGGCAAGACAACAGATTCGACAGGATAACCTTCATAGTAGTGAACACGGCCCTTCATCGCAAGAATAGGAACACCGTTCAATTTCCCGACGACAAAGCGGCCATCATGACCAGCAACAGTAGATACCGGAAAGTTAGGAATATCTGAATAATCTAACGAGATCCTATCAGACATTTTCTCCACCAAATTTCCAAGCCCCGATCCTAGAACTATCGCAGTAGAAGGGATTTTCCCCATTTTCTCCTTGATTAGCTCTGCACAACTTTTAACAATCTCTTTTTTATGCATAAATCCTCCAGAAATAGAAAAAAATAAAAAGCAGGGGACACGCCCCTGCATATTTTCAAACTATCTGCTAATCAACATCTCTAAGAGAGCGGCTAGCCATCTATTTTTATTCCAGCTGAATCTTCCTCAACATCAGGAAGATCTTCACTAGCTTGATCCTCTTCTGGCGCATCTCCACTACTCTGAGGAACAGAATATCCCTCAAGAATATCAACATTTGAAGATGGATCTGGCATTTTCTTCATTACAAACTCAACACGTCTATTCTTCCACCACACTGAAGGGTCAGTAGTAGAAACAATAGGAAATCTCCCACCATATGCAGAAGTAACAATGACCTCTTGGGGTATTCCGTTTTTAACCAGATACGCTTTTACTGTCTTATTTCTATTCTCGGTTAAAGGAACAAGAATCAACTCTTCCTCGTCCCAAGCAGCACTTCCAGGAGTAAAAACATTTAATGCATGCCCCTCTAATTCAAGAAGAAATCCAGGATACTTCTTGTAAATCTCGACAACCCTATCCATAGAGCTAAGATTTATATTAAACTGCTCTTCACCAGCAGAATCCAACTCATATTGGTAAGCCTCGAAGACAATATTAGGAACCATCAGATATAATTTACCATCTTTTTCAACAACAAGAAGCTCTAAATCCACAGACTTCTCAAAGACAGCAACATTTCCACCAAAGTCTTTCACCTCAAGTTTCATCTGATACTGTTCAATATTATCTGCAGGAAGATTAGATCCATCCTCTTTTGTTGCATCCCATGAGATCTGAGTAGAAGGATCACCCTTTCCAGTATATGTCCTTACAACATTTCCATCATTATCAACAATTTCAAGTGTCCAGAACTCTACACCAATATTATCCATAGCGTCGACAGTGATAAAGACCTCACCATCTGCATCGCCTTTCTCAGTCTTTACAAAAGGATTAGCTCTAGTAGCAAGACCCAACTCAGGAGGAGTATTGTCAACGTAGAAAGAGTCCTTTATTGTCGGTCTATTTCCATGATTATATTGAACAAAATACTCAAAATCATAGAGACCTTCAGGCAACAACTGCCCATTCTTATATATTCCATCAAGAACAATCTGCTGTGGCAAATTATTATCTCCAGAAACCTGCAAAACAATCTCTTGAGTCTCTGAATCTCTCAAAGACCACTGCCACAGTGAGTAGTTCTTCTCATACTCATGATACAACTTAATATCCAAAGTCTTATTAGGACCAGTTCCATTTGGAGAAAAACCTTGACTGTAGTAAACAGCAGTAATCTCAGTAGGAGTTGTATCTTTTACAATATTCTCAAACTTAATGATTCCCGATTTGTTACCAGCAAGGTCCTCTGCTTGAATTTCATAAGAGTAGACACCATCAGCGACATTCATAGCCCTATCATCAGTTCCGTCCCAGAGAATATCCTTAGGCTCATCATCAATAAATCTGAAAGACCTGACAACCTGACCATTTGCATCTCTGATAAATGCTCGCCATAATCTCTCTTTAGATCCTTTTTGCTTAATCTCAAATGTATCTAGCAATCCATCAGCATTTGGAGAAAAGACATTTAGCTCAGGCTTAGCAATTTCCACGCTAGGTACATTTGTATCCACAACAAAGGTTCCAGCCTTTAACTCAGTTCGATTCTTCGACGAGTCAACAACCCAGATGCTTACAGTATACTCACCATCAGCAACAACCTTGCCATTGTCATCTTTTCCATCCCAGAAAATTTTCTTAGCTAAATCGAATTTTTCAAATTTCCTAAAAAAAGCAACAAAATTACTTAAATCATTTTGACCTTTCTCTGTATGTTCTTTAACTTTCTGTCCATTAGAATTCTTGATAACGTATCCATACTCGGGGATATAACCTTTTTCACTCTTTACAACAATATTTACATTGAAAGCTATTACCCCAGTATCCTGAACGCCATCATCATTTGGAGAAATATATATAATATCTGATTCTGCCTTAACTACCGGCATCTCCTTATTACTTGCTCCAAAAACAACATTTCCAAATACGAAAAGAAAAATAAAGGCTAAAAAATACTTATTATTTTTCATAAAATCCTCCACTACTTTGACTATATCCCATTTTTTCCAATATTAAAAGCAAAAAAATCCTAAATTATCCAATCACCAAGATATTTAAGCTCCGCGCGGGAGCCTAAATCAAGATACTAATCTACCTTCAACCCAAATCCAGCCTTCTCAAGAGACTTAACAACCTGATTGTAAGAGTTCTCAAGAAACTCCCTTGTCAAAGTTGCAGCTCTATCCTGAAAGACGGTTCGAACAGTAACATATTTCTTAGAAGAATCCTCCGGTTCAAAGATATCCGCAATCTTCACAGAAGCAATCTCCTTAATCTTCACCTTAGAGACAACCTCCACAAGCCTTGCTACTGGCTCGCCGGAAGGAACAACCACAGTACAATCAAAGGTCGAAGATGGGAACTTTGGCAACGGCAGATACTTCACATTGCTCGACAACTCGACATCCATCACATTTGACAAATCTACCACCGCAAGGCTCAAAAATCCCTTCATCTTGAACTCAGACATCAGACTTGGATGGACAGTAAAGATCTGCGCAAAAGGCTTGCCCATCGCAGAGACTCCAACATTCTCAAACGGATGAATCCCCACCCATGAAGAAGGAACAATCTGCTCAAGACTCTTCTGCTCAAATCTAGGCCGCAACCTCAACACAGAACATAGCTCTTCAATCTTATCCTGAAGCTCCATAAATGGTGTAGCCTTCTTACTAAAAGCTCCCACAAGAAGTACCGGCTTCTCGACAGCAAACTCACCACCAGCATGATAACTGCGCCCAAACTCAAAAAACCTAAAATCAGAATAATTCTTCACATTCTCAGCACAAGCCTTCAAGACCCCAGGAATCAACGACGGTCTCATCCTATCCGCGTCACGCGAAATCGAATTGACAAGCACAAGCTCCTCGTTCAACTCAGGCCACTGAGCCTTCTTCAAAAGAGCCTCACCGACCATCGGATATGTCATAATCTCAAGAGCCTTGTATGAATAGACAAGGAAATCCTTGATTCGTCGTTCTTTCTGCTTCGCAGGAGAGAGCCTCACTGTAGTTAGCGAAGACTCTGGCGCAACTGGTGTAATATTATCAAACCCGATAATTCTACCGATTTCTTCTATAATATCAGCTTCACAGGAGACATCCTTTGTAGCTCTGAAGCTTGGAACAGTTATAGAGAGCTTATCGCCTTTTTTTTCTACCAAAAAAGCTAATCTTTGCAAGATATCAACAATTTCAGCTTCGTCAACAAATATTCCTAAGGTATCAGTTATTGTCTTAGCCGAAGTAGTAATCATCACAGGAGAGTAAGGCTTTGAATCAACTCCGCCGAACTCAATATCTCCCTCGACAACAGCATCCGGACAGATCTGACAAATCAAATCAATAATTCTGTACATAGCAAGTTTACACTGCTGACTATCAAGGTGCTTCTCAAATCTCAATGAAGAATCAGTTCTAAGTCCAATTCGAGTAGAAGTCTTTCTAATCATTGCATCAACCCAATTTGCAGTCTCAATAAATAGCTCTGTTGTAGAATCAGAGACTCCACTATTCAAGCCACCCATAATTCCTGCAATTGCAAGAGGACGTTCTGCATCACAGACCATGCTGTCTGTCGGCTCAAGGTTTCTCACAGCTTCATCAAGTGTTACAAACTCTTTATCTTCGCCAGCCTGGCGTATAACAATCTTATTACCTTTTATCTCACTCAAATCAAAGATGTGGTTAGGCATTCCAAGCTCAAGCATTACAAAGTTGGAAATATCAACAATGTTATTGATCGATCTCAAACCAGCAGAAGATAATCTATTCTTCAACCAGTCTGGACTCTGTCCAACCTTGACATTTTTCACAACCGCAGAGCAATAAGCTAGGCAGGCAGTTCCATCTTCGATAACTCGCTCAACTTGAGATTTGCCCTTAACAATCTTAGACTCAATCGCAGACTTCCACTCAGCAGAGAAAGGATCTTTCAACTCTTTCTTGAAAACGGTTGCAAACTCTCTAGCCATTCCATAATGACCCCAGAGATCAGGTCTATGAGTAATTGATTTGTTATCAATGTCAAAAATTATATCTGTTTCAATGCCAAGATATTTGCTCAAAGGCATGCCGACTGGTGCGTCTTCAGGAAATTCCTTCAATCCGTAATCATCATCCCCGATTGCAAGCTCTGTCTCGCCACAAAGCATTCCACAACTCTCGACACCACGAATCTTCCGTGGCTCAATGGCAAAATCCCCCGGAAGAACCGCCCAGACTGGCGCATATGGAACTAGAATCCCAGGTCTAACATTTGGTGCGCCACAGACAATAGTCGCACTCTCGCCGTTGCCAAGGTCTACAGTCGCCAACCTTAATTTATCAGCAGAAGGATGAGGCTCTACCCCAGTTACCTTCACGATTTTTACCAAATCAAAATATTGATTTATAGCCTCTACCTTCTCAACTTCACAAGTAGCAAGGGTGAATTTCTCTCCAAGCTCCTGCTTAGTAATATTTTCAGGCAGATCTACATATTGTTTAATCCAATTTATCGAAACAAGCACAGTATTCTCCTTTTTCCTTAAAACTCAGCGAACTGAGAGACAAATCTCAAATCGCCGCTATGAAGATTTCTTATATCATCAATCCCGTATCGCATCATAACCAATCTATCAAGACCAAGTCCGAACGCAAAACCATTGTACTTCGAAGTATCAATATTTCCGTACTTAAGAACATTTGGATGAACCATACCGCAAGGAAGAAGCTCAACCCAACCAGACTGCTTACAGACACTACAACCTTTACCACCACAGATTAGACACTCAATATCTAGCTCAAATCCCGGCTCAACAAATGGGAAAAACCCAGGTCTAAGTCGTACATTAGTCTCTTTTTTAAAGATTTCACTCAATAAAGTCTTCATAAAATAGATTAAATTCGCAACAGAGATATTCTCTCCGACCATCATTCCTTCAAGCTGGTGAAAGACCATCTCATGACTCGCATCTGTAGCCTCACATCGGAAGACCTTACCAGGGCCGACAAACTTGAAAGGAGGTTGCTTAGACTCCATACCTCGAACCTGGATTGAAGAAGTATGAGTTCGAAGCAAATGCTTCATATCCTTGAACCAGAAAGTATCTTGCATATCACGAGCTGGATGATTTGCTGGAATATTCAAGGCCTCAAAGTTATGGTAATCATCTTCTATATGTGGTCCATCAAGAATATCAAACCCCATTGACACGAAAATATCTTCAATCTCACGCTGAATAGCTGAAACAGGGTGAAACCCGGCAGAAGAGAGACCCTTATCCTGCAAAGAGGATCTCAAACTAATATCAATCTTCTTTTTCTCAAGATTCTTATTTATCTCCTCCAACTCAAACGACTTAATCTTCTCTGTAATCATCTGCTCAACTTCACCCTTGAGCAAATTAGAATCCTTTCCAACCTGTTGCTTTGTCTCTACGTCAGCATCTTTAAGCGACTTGAGAATCAACCCGATCTTACCAGACTTCCCGACATACTCCGACTTCAAGTTCATCAAACTAGCCTTATCTTTTACTTGAGAAAAAGCCAATTCAAACTCATCTTTAATCTTTTGAACAATCTCTACCATTTCTAGAACTCCATATTTGTTGCAATTTACCAATCATGGTAAAAGCATATTTTGCTATTTTCTCTTCCTAACAGGAATTAAATTCTTAAAAAACGAACCAAGCCCGGACAGCAAATAGAAAGGCAAGGCAAAGGCAATAATCTGAACATTATCCTGATCAACAACACCTACCAAGTTCAAGACTAAAGCAGATATTGCAGCTAGCGCAAAGGCTAAACTAAAAACAATCAAGAGAATCCTACCCTTCTTTGAACCAGCAGCATACATAATACTAAAAACAAAAAGTAGAATAACCCCAGGATTTATAAAAGCTATATTCATATTGTTATAAGTAACATCATGATCTGTAAAAGTCATCATGTAAAATAAAACAAACCCCATTATAAACAAGAAAAAATAGAATAAGGCATAATACAATCCACCAACAACCCGAAAGAACTTCATCTTATTGCCTTTTGACAAGAGAAAAGCCCCAAGGAAGCCAAAACCCAGCCCGGCAAGAAGAGAAAGAATCCAGGAATTAGCTCGTCTATCTTTGTCAAGAAAAGGAACCGCCTCTGGCAAAGCCTTAGGAATCACTGTCTTGACAAGCTTTCTATTCACGCCATTCTTATCAGTATATTTAAAATCTGCTATAAAATCCTTAATCTCAGCTGGAAGATACATCTCTTCCCAGACAGTCACAGGTCTATCTATAACACCACCCTGCAAGAAATTAAGCATAAAATCCACAAGATATGAGCCTCTCATAGATCTCCGAGCATGATCTCTGATTGTCATCCGAGCAGGAATTGCCTTAGCAGTAGAAGCAAGCTGACCACCAGTTGCGACATCTATAATATCTCTAAGAATTGTTGCACAATTGTTGTTATAATGGTGATACAGATAGATATGATTCTCAGGCTCTGCATTCATCTCCAAGAACTTAGCAATCTGCCACTTCACCTCAGGAAGAAAATCCAACTCCTGAAGAACAATCGAACGATTCGCATGAACATATGCAGTCTGATGGTATTTTGCATTACTAGAACCAACTAAGAAGTTGAGCCTGCCCTGTATAAAATTCTTAGCAAAATCCTCATCCCCCATGGAAAATATCCCATAGTCATATGAGGTAGAACCCAACCATCTTGGATTAGCTCTATCCGAGAGATCATATCTCTCCACCACTATAGCAGCATGCCCCCACCAACTGTAGAGATTCTTAACCCCAACATCAGGACTTGCAGAGAAGTAATAAATTTTCAAACCCTCTCCAGTCTTTGCAGCCCCAGCTTCGAGAGCAGGCCAATTATCATACGGATTAAAATTAGTAACAACATCCTCTGCAGAGACTAACCCTGCAATCAAAATAAAAAATGTCAAAAATAGATTTTTTCTCATAATACTTCCTTGATTTTATAAAATTATACAGTTAAATGCATTTTTTTTCTATAAAAGAAGTTAAAAAAGCAACGTAAATTCTTTTTTTTAAAATAATATTTTACGATTTGCCTCATCTATTATATAATATCAATAAGCAAAATAGGAGATATTACATGTACAAAATTATCGGAGAGAACAACAAAGTAAATTACGGATGCATCGATGAGCCAATCGAATGGAATTACAAAGACTTCAAGCTTCTTAATTTTTTTAATAAAGAGGTAAAAGGGCTAAAAAAGAAATTTGCCTACCACAAGTTCAACTACATAGGGGTTAGCTCAGATAAATACACATTTGGATTTGCAGCTGTTGACCTAGGCTATGTCTACAACGTATTTGCCTTTCTCTACGAAGAAGGCAAAGGAATGCTCTTCTCATACGACAAGAAAGGTGCATTTCGCAAGAACAAATTTTCATTTCCTGACAATCCAGACGAATATTTAATCGATTTTAAAACAAAAAAAGATGAATTAATCTTGATGAAATCTCACAAGAATAAAAAATTCGAGATTAAAGGCAATTTTGGAAAAAAATTCATATTTGAGGCAGATTTTAATTTTTCAATAGAAGAACACCACCCGCTACGAGTGCTAAACCCTTCTATCCCTACACGATGGACCTACACCGAAAAGTGTTCTCCACTTCGACCAAACAACATTGCAGTATACTTTGACGGAGAACAACTTGATATGCCAGCCTACAAGACAGTAGCAATCTACGACTGGTCAGGCGGTTACCTCAGACGTGAGACTAACTGGTACTGGGCAAGTATGGGTGGGATACTCGAAGACG
>JAFGXN010000132.1 GCA_016936615.1 Spirochaetales bacterium
CTACTCAATTTTGATATTTAATTTTAGTCTATATCACATTTTTATAAAAGGTAAAAAAGAGATTTTTTATAACTTAATTTTTATTTCATCATCGTTGCTTTAGATACAGAACAAGTTTTTCAAGTAGCTCTCTTTTCAAGACTGGTTTCCGAATATAATCATCGCAAAACTTTTTAATTTCATCCTCATCCTGTTTCAATGCAGATGCCGTAACTGCAACAATTGGAATTAAAGAATATTTTTTATCACTCTTCAAAATTTCTGCTACCTTATAGCCATCCATCTGCGGCATTTTCATATCTAACAGAATTAAATCAGGCGCTCCGTTGTATACAAGATCAAGTGCTTCAATTCCATTTTCTGCTTCAACTATGTAAAAAGGTTGATTTTCAAGATACTTTTTAATTATTTCTCGATTATACTTTATGTCATCGACTAAAAGGATCTTTGAGGCTACAAAATCAAGCCTATCTTCAATATTCTCTTCAACACCTTCTGCAGTATCTAGATCTTCAATCCTCCCAGTAATCTCTACATTTGGAATACTAAGTAAAAACTCAGAACCTTTACCTTCTTCACTTTCCACAGTTATCTGCCCTTCCATCATAGTGGCTAATCTGCGAGAAATTGTCAAACCTAAACCAGTTCCGGAATGACGTTTCAAGGAAACATCCCGAGACTGCTCGAATGCGTCGAAAATCTTCTCGATCGAATCGCGAGGAATTCCAATTCCAGTATCTATAACCTTAACCGAAAAATTAACAAAGCCGGTAGAGGCCGAAGGCAAAACTGAGTCAACAACTACAGTAATACCACCTTTATCTGTAAATTTTATTGCATTACCGATAAGATTTACCAAAATCTGTCTCAGTCTTGATTCGTCTAACAGAAGAATTTCTGGGTTGCTATTAGAAATATGAAGATCAAGATATAGTTTTTTATCTATAACCTTACTTTCAAATAAATTCTTAATATCCAGAAAAAAATCACGTATATTCACAGGCACACATGTTATCTCAATTTTTCCTGCCTCAATCTTCGATAAATCCAAAATATCATTTATCAATGTTAAAAGAGAATTACCTCCTGACTTAATATACTCAAGATATTGACGTTGCTGATCATCTAAATTCGTCTGCTCTAGAATGGACGAGAATCCTATAATTGCATTCATCGGAGTCCGAATCTCATGCGACATATTAGCAAGAAACTCGGACTTCGCACTATTAGCAGTCCTAGCATCATCTCTTGCAATTAGCAAATCTCGCTCGATTTTTTTTCTTTTCTGAATCTCGATCTTTAATTTATTGACCCATATCACAGCAATTATCAGCAAAAACATTATCGGGATCAATATCGAAAACAACATTCCGAAATCTAGTGATGCATCGTAATCTAAATTTATCCATCTTTGAGCGATTCGATTTTTTTCATAATCTGGAATTGCCTTAAGAGCTTTATCAATTATTCCAACAAGAATAGCCTTTTCCTTTGGAGCTCCCATGCAATTGTCATAGGAATAACCAGTTTCACCTGAAATAACGATATTATGATAACCAAGACGAGATTGATAATATGCTATTGAATGCACATTTTCAACTAGAACATCTCCAGCACCTTCTGATAATTTTTTCAAGGCATCAGCAATATTATCTGCATATACTAAGCGAATTTCAGGATAATCCTTTTTCAAAAATTCTCCAATTATATAGCCCTTGACAACAATTGCACTTTTTCCCTTCAAATTATCTAGACTTCCAACATAATTTCTATCAGCTCTTGAAAAAATCATAATAGGAACAGAGTAATAGATATCTGAAAAAGCTAGGGTGTCAGCTCGTTCTCTAGAATATGAGACAGCAGAAAAAAGATCTATCTTATTAAAAACATCTCCATACCAGTATTCGTCCCAACTATTAACAGGATAGACCTCGAAATCAATCTCTAAAATCTCAGAGATTATCTTGATATAATCCCCAGTAATACCAGCTAAGTTTCCTTGATCATCAAGATATTCCATAGGAGCCCACTCCGCGTCGGATGCAAGTATAATTTTTTCTCTAGATCTTAACCAAGCCTCTTCTTCTTGTGTTAAATTTATCTCAAACTTAGTCTGAGGGCTATTTATCCACTCTTGATATAGAGAATCCCACTGGACATCCGGAATTGAGACTAGCACGGAATCAACAATATTCTTCAATTGCTGATCAGATTTTTGAAAAGCAAAGTGTAGAGATAAAAAGTTAGAATCAGAGAAATCTGAAATCATGGTATTGTAGATATTGTAATTAGTTTTGTAATAATAATATGATGATAGAGAAACAATCGCCGCATCTACATTTTTTTTAGAAACAGCTTCTATGAGACTAAAAGAATCTGCGAATTCAAAGACTTTCACAGAAGAATTAAACCTGTATCTCGAACGAAAAACCTCTGTCATCGCAAGACTCAAGTTTGATAGATCATCGAATTTAAAATTACTGCCTCGCTTCGAAATTAATACATCTGGAATGTTTATATATGGAGAACTTAACAGAAAATCGTCTCTATCAGATTGATCAGACAGGCCAATCACACAATCAATCTTACCATTTTTTAATTTTGAAAGAAGATCCTTCTCTTCACCAGTAACAACAACAATTTCTATTTGCAAGAGATTCTTCATAAGCACAAGAAGGTCTGAATTGTAGCCTATATATTTCCCATCGTAACTAAGAATGTCAAAAGGAGGAGAGTCAATTTTCGCACCGACAACTAAACGTCCCTTATTTTTTAAAAAAACAATCTCTTCTGGACTTAAACTGACATTCGACAAGACATCAAAGCCACCGAGCAAGAACCACTTCATGTTTAGATACTCATAATATGAAGGATCTAGATAATCCATTGCCTTATCTATAATATTTCTCAGAACAATCTTCTTTTTGCTAAAACCATAATGAAAAGTCGCAGTTCTTTTTAACTCTGGAATTTTTTCTGTCGATACTTCGACTAGATTAACGATATCATAAGATTTTAAATAATAACGTGCCACTGAGCTAGATAAATATGCAACATTTTTTTTATTATTAGAAACATCCAACAATGTATCTACATACCCATCGAAACTCTTGTAATTATAATCAGAATCGATAATCTCAGAAGCCGCATCTCCCTTAGCCAAGGAAAAATTAAAATTTCTGTGTTTCCGAATAAATTCTTGAACAGATGCTTCTGAATTTATATATAAAGCATAAGTATCATGGATATATGGCTTAGAAAAATACAACAATTCCTTACGTTTTTCTGTTAAAATAGCGCTAATAAGGATATCTATCTCATTATTTATCGTGTCGTTTAAAAGAGTTCCCCAGGAATCATTTACAAACTCGTAATCCAAACCAATTATCTCACACAACTTAACAATTAAATCAACTGAATAACCAGCAGGCTCACCTTTCAAAGTAAAATCAAAAGGTGCGTAATCAGGTTCAAGAGAGATTTTAACTACGGGATTAGAATCGAGCCACCTACGTTCCTCTCTTGTCAACAGCTGCGTAAAATCATTTGCAGACAACGAGCTGACAACAAGAATTTTAAAAAACAATATTATTATAATTTTTCTTACATATTCCATTTATTAAATAATAAATCTTTTTTTTTAATTTAGCAAATTATTATGACGGAGCAAGGCCTCCTTAGAATAAAATCTCGCAGGGTTCAACGAAAAACCCTTGTATCGTATTTCAAAATGTAGATGGTCTCCTGTAGAAAGTCCAGTACTACCCATCTTCCCTATGATATCCCCCGCCTTAACCAACTCACCCTCAGAAACAAACAATTCGGATAAATGGTAATAGAGGGAGTATAGCCCAGGAAAATGCTCAATAACTATAGTTTTACCTGTTACGATACGATCTTCAGCCATGACACATTGCCCAGTTGAAGTAGCAAGAATTTCAGGTTGCCCAGAACCAGCATAGTCGATACCAAAATGGGTTGATTCAGCTGTCTTTCCAGTGTTATAAACAAATTTTCTGCTTAAAGCAAAGCTCGAACTTATTCTCAGATCATCTGAATTGATAGGAAAAGTAAAATTTTTATACGAAAACATCTGCAGAGGATTATAGCGATAAAGCAGATCTGAAAGTTTTTTCGATTGCTCCCATCGCAAGCTCGAAGAATTAGTCCTAACACCTGTCAATTTTTCATCAAGTTCAATTATTTCACTCTCGTAACCAGCATCCCGGACTGAAAGATTGATCCATTGACTTTGTGAATTTTGAAAAATTACCTCAAGACGATAGACTTTGTCTTTAACATCAAGGCTAAATGGAATAATTGAGACATAAATAGAATCCTTCTTCATGAAGCTGTACTCAGAAATCTTTTTCATTGTCGAGATGTCAAAAACTATGTCATCTAGAGAAACACCGAGATTATCTATTGAATAGACAAAGATTGAGGTAGGAATAAAATCATCACCGGAATACTCGACAAATAGAGGGTTCCCGTTTTCTAGTTCAATGAAACTCGACGAAGGATTTATCGCTGGACTAAAAGACAATTTTTCAACAGTATCCTCACTTGAATAACTTTTACAAGAAATAAGAAGAACACAAGCGACTACAAGACTAAAAACTTTTTTACTTTTCATCATTCCCCCACGAAGAAAAACCTGTCCCAGAAATTGGAATTTGTTCCCCAAGATAAACTGGGGATTTATTAGTATGTATATAGAAAAAAGCCTTGATATTCGCAGCTAATTCCCTTAATTTGTAGTGTCTCGCATCTGCATAGACTGTTCTGTCTGAAACATAGCCATACGCGTTCAATCCCATCTTACGAGCAATATAGATACTTCGATATAGGTGAAATTCCTGCGTACAAATAATTACATCGTCTACACAAAAAATTTCCTTTGCCCGAACCATTGAATTATAGGTGTTAAATCCTGCATGGTCTAAAAAGATATCCTTATCAGGGAATTTTTTTCGCTGAACATAATGCCTCATTGCTGAAACCTCATTATAATGAGGCTTTCCATTATCTCCAGAAAGCAAAATTTTCTCGAATTTCCCGTTATTATAGAGGATCAAGGCAGAATCAACCCTATCCTTTAATACTGTTGAGAGATTTCCGTTTGGAAAAACAGCAGCACCTAAGACTAAGCATGCTTGAGTTTTGGGAATTTTTTCAATATCACGATAGATATACTTTGAAGAGCTAATTCTTACATAAGAATTTATAGCTATAAAAAATATAACCATAAAAAAAACAAGGCTGAGAACGACTATGATCAACTTTTTCAATAATTTCATTTTTATTTTTAACATATAAACTCTTCAGTGTCAATTTTTATAATAAGAATTCCTTGATTTTAACGCTAGGGCAGATATATCTACTACGCTTCATCGTCTTGTTTGTGTAATTTATTGCCTTCTCAGGACATAAGTGAACACAAGCCATGCATGCAGTGCAAGTTCCCTTCCAATTTGGACGCCTATTTTCATCTAACAAGATATTGTAGCTTGGACAAATTCTTGTGCAAATCCCGCAAGATGTACATGCATCTGTAGCAAAAAACTTTTTATCGAAATTCTTTAACGACTTATAAAAAAAACTACCAACAAGTCCAGTTAAAAACATTGCAGAAATCTTAGATGCCCTCTGATATGGAGGCTGTGTCGCAGATAGATCTAGCGAGCTAGACAGATACAGATCAACATTGTCGATAATCTCTTTATTTTTAGGAGAATCTAAAGGAGGATTATACAGATAGATACAGTTATCTGGCATTTTTATAGATTTTGCCAAAGAGAGAGATAAGCCTTTTTTCCCCAAAATCTTATCAAAATAATAGAATGAATCAGAGATAGCACCACCTGAGGTAGCAAATGCGTATATGTTCTTAGCATTTGAAAAATTCATAGTCTCGACAAAATCAACTACAAGCCGAGGTGGTCTCCAAGCATGGATAGGAAAAATGAAATACACATCTTCGAAATCTTCCTCTAATTTATAGTTAAAATTTTTTGTAGTCATTCTAATCAAGTCAGATTCACCAAGACTCTTAGCTATCTCTTTTGCTAAAGCTAGAGAATTACCAGAACCTGAGAACCAAAACACTTTATTTTTTCTCATTTTTCACCTCTTATGTTATAATTATACAGTATAAGACTATTTTGTAAATATATATTGGGGTAAAGATGAAAAACAACTTTAAGTACTGTCCTAATTGTGGATCAAATAATTTCAAGATTGAGAATAATCGTTTTGAGTGTGAAAATTGCAGGTTTGTTCTTTTTAACAACACAGCTGCTGCGGTTGCTGTATTTATTAAATTCGAAGATAAATTTATTATCACAAAGCGGGGTAGAAATCCGCAGAAGGGGATGCTAGATCTACCAGGAGGCTTCGTAGATCCTGGAGAATCAGCAGAAGAGGCTGTAGCTAGAGAAATCTATGAGGAGCTTGGAATTGAGATAAAAAATACAAGGTACTTATTCTCCTATCCAAACAAATATCCATACAAAAATGTACTATACAATACGTGTGATATGTTTTTCTACGGAGAAGCTCTAGAAATTCCTGCAAAAATACAGAGAGAGGAAATTGAAGGGATAATATTAATGAATATCGATGAAATTAAAATTGAGGATATAGGCTTCAATTCTATAAAGAATGCAGTTTCTAAATTTAAAAAAATTATAAAATAGCTCAAATAAATTACTTTTTCACAAAAAAATAGATTTTTAGCCAAATATAATTTGCATAAATCAAAATTTATGTTATATTAGAAGTAAGATATTTTTTTAATTATCAACGTAGCTAAAGAAAATGCTACTTGCTGGTGTCGGAATCGCCAGCATTTTTTTTTGAGTGTACCGATTTATGTGCTTGACGTATTTTTATACAGAATCAAGGAATAAATTTTCATATACAGCGAAATTTAGCCAAATTCAATGCAAAAATATTCATATTTCGTAGCAAGAACACAATTCGGAACACTAGACAATTTACCCCTTTTCAAGTACAAATAACTAATGAAAAATAAAAAAGACGAAGCAGCTGGATTATTCTCAAATATGATTAACATGGCTTTTCTTGTAGGCATTAAACTAGATGACGAATCCCGCGACGACGCAGAATACTCTGTACTAGAGCTTGAACGCTTAGTGGAAACAATGGGAATTGAAACTGTAGGAACTGAGATTTTTCCTGTGAGAAAAAGGAATGCAGCTCTTTTTATAGGAAAAGGAAATTCTGAAGAGATAAAACAGCTTGCAGAAAATTACAAGGCTGACTGTATCATTTTTGATCATGACTTGACTCCAGCACAGCAGCGTAACTGGGAGGCATATACAAACATCTGCGTCCTTGACCGCCAAGAGGTTATCATTGATATCTTTGCTGGGCGCGCTCAGACTCGAGAGGCGAAACTACAAGTTGAGCTTGCAAAACTTGAGTACAAACTCCCAAGAATTAAAAGTGCCTGGTCTCATTTATCACGACAAAAAGGTGGAAATAAGGGAACTAGAGATGCTGGTGAGAAGCAGATCGAATTAGACAAGAGAATTGTTGTAGCACGAATTGCAAAGCTTAAGAAGGAGCTTGAGAAGGTTAGAAATAGTCGAACAAATATGCGAAAGCAACGTGTTCAGATACCTCTTCCTACTTGTTCTATTATAGGTTACACGAATGCTGGAAAATCATCACTACTAAACAATCTGGCGAAGGCTGATATCTTTGCCGAAGACAAGCTTTTTGCTACGCTTGATCCAACGACAAAGAGTGTCAAACTGGGAAATGGCACTGAGCTGCTCATGACCGACACTGTAGGTTTTATACAAAAACTACCGCATAACTTAGTAGATGCCTTTAAATCTACACTTGAAGAGACACTTTTTGCTGATTTCCTACTAATTTTAATAGATATATCAGATCCTTGGTTTGAGCTGCATATCCAAACGACAGAGAATGTTATTAACGAAATTGGGGCTGGCGATACACGAAAACTCTACGTTTTCAACAAGATTGACGCTATTTCTTGCGAAGAATTAGCTGAAATTAAAGAAACATATCCAGATTTTTCATATATTTCTGCAAAAAGCGGGGTTGGAATTGCTGAGTTAAAGACAACCCTTGAGAATACCTTGGCAGAATCATATGAAAATGAAACTTTCTGCTTTAATTACAACCAGCAGAAAGAGCTCATAGAGATAAAAAAAGAGGGAATAATTGAGAACGAAGAGTACACAGAAGATGGTATTGTTCTCAAAGCAAGTGTTCCCAAGCGGATAATTGGAAAATACAAGGATTTAATAAAAAAATAAAAGATCTTTTGTGCGAGTTGAATTGCACAAAAGACCTTTAACTATTTTTCTGTCTATTTCATTTCTATCTTCAATTTTTTCATCAGTTTAGGTGTCGGAAGACCATTTTTGTCATAGCCTTTTGCTTTATAATAATTCTTGACCATCGGCTCTAATTTTACAACCTTCTTAACCTTGTGCCCAGCATCAGCCTCGGTTAGAAATCTTAGTGGCAATGTGTCATCTTTTGCAGAAATTCCCATTTTGGTATTCATATATCGCTCAAGAACGTGAATTCGATTGCCACATCGGTAGAACTCATACATGCCCATTTTATTACCAGAAATTGCAGTTATATATTCACTAAAAAGGCTCCAATCAAGCAGTTTCATCGCAACATCAGGAAGTAGTGTCATAGCAACCTTCAATATTGGTTTTGGTGTAAATTTCGCAATTGGTGGCTCAAGCAAGTAACCAAATCCAGTAAATAAGCATGTGTGACAAGAATTTATTCCAGAGTATAGATTCTCTAGAAAATTAACCCACTTTGCCTTAGACAAGGTTGTATACTGAGGTAAAAAGCCAAGAAGAACTTCAAATGCGATTGGATATGACCCAAGATGACATCCTCCTCGATTATTCACAGCATAATTAAGACCTTGTCCCCACCCTCCGCGAGGATCATAAGCAGCCATCTCTAGCCCTTTTACCTGAATAGCAAAATCTTTTCCACCATATTTGTCACTCAATCGCTTTGTTCCAAGCGCAAGATCTGCCCCTTCCCCACGTTTATATGCTATATCTTCAAGAATTTTCGAGATATTATCAATCTTACCAAACTTCAATTCTGTAGAACGTAGACCTTTCTCCCCAGCCTCCATAGCCCAACCAATAGTTGAACCAGCAGAGATTGTGTCCATCCCAAGATTATTCATCTCTTCATTCCAAGCACCAATTGGATCTGGATCAAAGTTACCTATATTTCCGCCAAATAATCCAATTGTCTCATACTCTGGAATCTGTCGAACCTTTCCGTCAGGATAAGTTCCTTTATGACCGCATAAAATGGAACAAGGCATACAGACACTGTGGGTAGTCTTATACTTCTCAGCCATATTCTCGCCAGAAAGATTCCTAAATCTCTCATCTGTTCGTTGCTGAAAGTTATTTATTGGCGCATATCCCTTGTCTACACCAGGATTTACTCCAGCATTTGTTCCAAAATTCTTATAATTCTTAGAAAACTTATTATTCTTTATAAATTTATTTGATTTTTTCTTTGTTTTTTCAAAAAGCTTTTGATCAGCTGGTACAATCTTATAGGCTCTACCACGAGCAACAATTGCTTTGAGATTCTTCGAACCCATGACAGCGCCCATTCCTCCACGACCTAAGAACCTATGACCAGATGCAATATTTGCATAGAGCACCTGATTCTCACCAGCAGGACCTATAACAATTGCTTTATCCTTTGCACTTTTACACAAATGATGTTGAACTTCATGCGTATCCATCCCCCAGGTTTCACCTGCATCTTCAAAGGTTACACCATCCTCATCAATTCTCATCACAACCGGAGTCTCAGACTTACCAGTAACAATTACTCCATCATAACCAGCTGTCTTACAAGCAAGACCAAACTCTCCACCACACGAAGAGGTAACCATTAAGCCTGTGAGAGGCGATTTTGTAATTCCTTCAAACCGTGCTGAGCAGACTGCGCCTGTTCCAACAAAAATACCCATCATAAAGCAGAGCATATTCTCTGGGCTCAAAGGATCAATACTATCTAATCTATCACCAAGCCTATCATAATAGACCTTTAGCCCAAGACCTTTACCTCCGATATACTCTTGCAGATCTCTAGCCTCTGGTTGATAGATAGACCAAGTTCTATCAGTCAAGTTAATATCCAAATACTTATTACTAGTTCCTATTATATCTTTCATCATTTACCTCATTCTGTTACTTTTAATTCTATGCAATCCACAGGACAGATCTCTTCACACCAAGCACAAGAGACACACTTATTCTTATCTGCCATTTGGGGGAAAACTGGACGAAGCCCTTCATCCTTCATCTCAAGACACGATGCTGGACAACGAACAACACATGCTTCACAAGAAATACATTTGCTCAAGTCAAACACTGGTCGCTTCCATAATGGTCTCTTAACTAAATCAACTTTATTACCGTTAAAATCAACTATAGCACCTGGCGCACAGGATCTTCCACACGCTCCACAATCTATACATAAATCAGGATCTATTGTATGTAGTTCCTTTCTAACACCAGTAATTGCTCCTACAGGGCAAATCCTAGCACAAGCAGTACAACCAATACACTTCTCAGTTATTTTATGAGCCATAACATC
>JAFGXN010000133.1 GCA_016936615.1 Spirochaetales bacterium
AGCCAAGATTATCATTCTTTATGTCAATTTTTTAGATATTTATTTCATTCTTTATGTCAATTTTTTCATTTTATGTGACCCGTTACATGCTGAATGCCCTTGTTGCATCAGATTCTCCGAAGTATAGGCTGATTCCAAGAGGTATAAGCATGAAGGCTGAGATTATCACAACCAGTATTGATACTATGTGTGCAATAAGTTTATAGTTCATTTGTCACCTATTACTAATTTTTCAAGAGCTTCTATCGTATCTTTATTTGTCAAAAAAGCTACATTATCGCCAGCGCTGATTTGCATATCTCCAGTAGGAATTTCACTTTTTCCATTTTTTGAGATAAGCAGAACAAGTATTCCTTTTGGTAGTTTTAGATCTTTTATTTTTTTCCCTGAAAAATTTGAGTTTTCGCTAATTGAGAACTCTATGGCTTCGAGCCCAGTGTCTGAAATAGCGTAGACATTTCTTATATCACCTTTTCTGATTAGTTTCATGATACTACTGATTACTGAGTTCTTTTTGCTGATTGTAACATCGACATTTAGAGATTTACAGATTGCTCTGTAGTTGTTTTTCTTTACAACAGCCACAATTCGAGGGATGCCGAGTGATTTCCCATAAATCCCAGCAATAATATTTAATTCCTGGCTTCCAGTGATGTTTATCATCAGGTCAAAGTTTGAAAGATCCTCTTCTTCGAGGAAGCCTTCATCTGATAAGTCAGCGTGCGTTACAATTGCTTCGGGATAACGATCTGAAAGATATTGGCATCGGCTATAATCGCTTTCTACGATATGAAGGTTGCTTATGCGGCGAGGATTAAGCTTTTTCATCATTTTTGATGCAGAAAAAGGGCTAGAGTTTTGGTAATCAAACAGAAAGTCAGCTACATAGGATCCTGTCTTGCCGCCTCCTACGAGTAACACATTTTTTATTCTTCTCAATTTATTTTTTTCAAGAGCAAAGATCTTCTCAAAAGATTTCTCATCTGATAGCAGATAGATTGTGTCTCCTTCTAGAATAATAGTATTCCCATCAGGAACAATGAAATCTCCGCCACGGATTACTCCTGCTACAAGGAATTGCTCTTTAATCACATTTCGCAGTTCCATTAGTTTTTTATCTTTAAAAAAAGAGTCAGGCCCCACAGATAAATCTCGTATCTGGAAGTCGGTGTTCTCAAATGTCATTATCTCGCTTCTTGCACCGTGCTCAATTGTCTTTACGATAATCTTTGCAAGTTCTATTTCAGGATTTATAACATAATCTATTCCAAGAAATTTCTCAGTTAGGATCTGCGAATTATTATAATCTATGTTGCGAACTCTAGTTATTGTCTTAGGCTTGGAAAATTCTGATGCAACAAGGGCGCAGGTTATGATATTTATTTCGTCAGACTCTGTGAGTGCTATGAAAAAGTCAGCCTTCTGAATCCCTGCTTTTTTTAGGACTTCTATCTTATTGCCATAGTCATTTATCACTTGGCAGTCTAGGTTGTTGTTTGCGAATGAGGCCTTCTTGCTATCTTTCTCAATTAGCACTACTTCTTTGTCTTCATCTAGGAGCTTCTGAGCTAGTGTAAACCCTGTTACTCCTGCACCGAGAATTATGATATACATATCTTTATTGTATCGGGTTATAGGTTCTTTGTCAATTTATCAAAAAAATCAAGATTCGTTACTTTTGGCTTCGAGCTCTTCCCATCTTTGGTATTTTGCCTCAATATTCTTCTCTAGTTCTGCATATCTTTTTGTTTTTTTTGCAATTACTTCAGGATTACTCTCTCCTGATGAGAAAAAAGTCTCGATTTCTGATTTTTCGCTTTCGAGTTTCTCTATTTCTTCCTCGATAGCCTCAAATTCTCGCTTCTCATTGTAGCTAAGACCTTGTTTTTTCCGCTTAACTGCTGTTGGTTCTGGCTTCTGGCTCTCCTTAATCTGTTTAGGCTTCTCTTCTGCCTGCTCATAATAGTCATCGACACTGCCGACAAATCCATGAATTTCGCCGTTTCCATCAAGTGCTAGCAGAAAGTCTGTTGTTCTATCTATAAAGTATCTATCGTGGGATACAATTGCTAGACAGCCATCAAATTGAGATAGAAAATCCTCTATCATAGAGAGTGTTTTAATGTCAAAATCATTAGTTGGCTCATCCATTATCAGAAAATTAGGGTTTTCTAGCAGGATTCTAATCAAGTATAATCGTCTTTTTTCACCACCTGATAGCTTCGAGATTAGGGTGTTGTAGGAACCGTTCTCAAACATGAAGGATTCTAGCATCTTCTCTGGCGACATTGTTGATTCGCCACTTTTGCGAACCTCTAGGGCTTTTTCCCTGATATATTCTAGAACAGTCATCTCTTCGGGTATCTTCTGCGAGGTCTGGTCGAAATAGCCTATATGCGTGTTGATTCCAAGTTCAATCCTTCCAGAGTCAGCTGGTAGCCGGTCTGCGATTATATTTAGTAGTGTTGTCTTGCCACTTCCATTTGGACCGATTATTCCAATCTTATCTCCCTTATTGAACTTGTAGGAGAATTTCTTCAATATATTTAGTTCTCCGTAAGATTTGCTAACATTTTCTATATTTAAAACCTTGTTTCCAAGTCTGCGTTGATTTACTGAGAACTCGCTACTCTTATCGATGACTGTCATCTCTTCTTTTTTTTCTACCATCTCATAGTAATTTGAGCTTCGCTTTTTATCTTTACAAGATCTTGCCTTTGGTCCGCGCTTGATCCACTCATATTCACGGCGGAGTGCTGTGTTTAGCTTTTCTTGTGCCTTTACTGTGTTGTGGATTCTGACTTCCCGACTGTAGAGATAGTCGCTGTAGTTGCCATCATATTTGTAGAGGGTTAGATCTTCGATTTCGACAATATTTGTACAGATCTTTTCTAAGAAGTATCTATCATGAGTTACGAAAATCTGAGCTTTCTTTGAGCCTTGTAGGTAGTTCTCAAGCCATTTGATTGTCTGAATATCAAGATGGTTGGTTGGCTCATCTAGGAGGAGTAGGTCAAAGTCTTGAATTAATACAGCTGCTAGTGCTACCTTTTTTGCCATTCCTCCGGAGAGTTCACGCATCAAAAGGTGGGTCTTCTCAATCCCTAATTCGCAGAGGATTGACTTTATCTGAGTCTCAAGGTTCCATAGCCCCTTGTGATCGATTGTTTCAATATAATGGTTAAGTCTCTGCAGCGATTTCTCACATCCATTTGCAACCTCTTCGAGGCACTGCTCGTAGTTCTTTATAATCTCAATTTCTGGTGAGTCACTTCGGAAGATGTAGTCGAGGATTGTTTCGGTTTGGGAAAAATCTGGATTTTGTCCAAGAAAGGCAATCTTCAGCTCTTTCTGTTTGATGATTCTCCCTTCATCATAGCCTTCCTTGCCTGCGAGTATCTTCAGTAGTGTAGATTTTCCACATCCGTTGTTGCCAATTATTGCAAGCTTTTGTCCTTCTTGCACACCAAATGTAATATCTTCAAATAGGATCTTTCCGCCTATCGCCTTGCTTAAATTATTTACAGATAATAAACTCATAGCTTAATTTAGCATATTTACGAGTAATTTGCTATCAGGTTAAAATTATAAGTATTAAAAAAAGCATAATGCTCGACGAGCAATATGCTTATGGTGTATTTTTTTTGAAAAAATCATAATGTGGATTGTGATCTTTCATCTAAAAGTATCACTATTCTGAATAAAATACAACTTTCATCTGGTTAAAGTGTAAAAAAATCCAATATATTTTCATGTTTTGCAAGTTCTTCACGTCCAAAAGTGGATAATTTGTATGAGCCATTCTCAACTCTTTCAAACCAGTTGTAGTGATTCTTTTGTAGGATTGATGGTGTCTTGTTACAGCAACCTAGTTTAATTAATACACTTGGGATTCTTTTTTTCTCTTTATCATGCAGAGGTATCTCTTGGTTCTCTATTTTATCTAGGAAAAATGCTATCTTCAAAGCTGATTCCTTATAGGCTGTTATTGCAGCCCCTCCGACAGAACCTCCTTTTGATAGTGTATTGAATCGAGAGCGGAACTCCTTTTCGACTTTTTTCCTCATTTTTGCGTCTATAACGCTTTGTTCCCTTGCTGGAATAAGCTCCTCGCAAGAGTCTTTTTCAACATTTATAGCAAGTAAACCGATTCCGGAAAGGATTAGGAGTGAACTGAATTTTTTTAATAGTTTTTTCTCATCTTTTTTAGTTGAAATTGGCAGTGCAATGTAGGAGAATTCGCAACTTTTAGTATTTTCGCTAGCCTGAAGTAGAAGTTTCAGGCTAGGCTTAAGCTTTAGTTCGACTGCTGTTAATTTCTCATCTTTTTCAGCAATCAAATCAGCAGAGACTATCTCTCCTTTTACTTGGTAATCTTTTTCTTCAAAGAATCTCTTTACTGGAATAAAAAGCTCAGTCTCTTTCATTATTAATCGCGTCTGTTTCCGAGAAGTCCTAATTTTATTGCCCAATATAAGACTTGAAGTATTGCAGTTAGTGCTGCTGCCACATAGGTTAATCCCGCAGCAGTTAATACTCTTCTTACTGCTGCTTCTTCGCCACTTGTCTGAACTATACCTGTCTCTCTTAGCAAGACCTTTGCTCTTGAGGATGCATTGAACTCCACAGGCACTGTTACAATTGAGAATAACGCAGCACTTGCAAATAGTGCTAAGCCTGCTACACCTATATACATTGATGCCTCTGTCCCTTCTGCTGCCTTTGACACTCCTTGCATAATAATACTTATTATTATAAGAAAAATTCCAAATCTTGATCCAATAGAAGCCATTGGAACTAACGCACTTCGGAATTTAAGAGGGAAGTATCCTCTTGCATGTTGTATTGCATGTCCAACTTCGTGTGCTGCAACACCAGCCGAAGATGCACTTCTTCCTTCGTATACAGCTGGGCTTAGCGCTAGGGTCTTAGTCATTGGGTTGTAGTGGTCGCTTAAGAACCCTCTTGTCTTGACTATCTTAACATCGGTTATTCCACTAACATCAAGTATTCTTTGAGCTGCCTCAGCTCCTGATATTCCATTTACTAGCTTTACCTTTTGTCCTGCTGAGAATGCTGTCTTTACCATTAAAGATGCTATCCCAGTAATTATAACTGTTATCAACATTATTCCCAAATATAGGGGATCCAAATAAAACATATACTACTCCATTTCTTTTTTTATAATATAATGAGAAAACTCTGTGTTGGCAAGTGTAAAATTAACCAAGCGGAAGCATATAGTCTTCGACCCGACTATGCATCTTTTGTATGTTGAGAGTTAGGTATCTGATTAGGTTTTTTAAAATTTTATTTGCTAGTTGCGGAGATTTCTCTTCAATTATTCCAAAACCTCTGCTTGTCAAGGAGATTATTATTGTCTCTTGCGCTGCTTGAAGTGTGTAGCTTGCATTTCCATTATCAATTATGAAGATCTCTCCGTATGAGTGTCTTTCAGTCAGGTAGGTCTGTATTGTGTCTTCTGGCTCTGCTTCCTTGATTAAGGCGATCTCTCCATCGTAGATGATGATTGTTTTGTCGCAGAAATCTCCTTCCTTGATTATAATTTCACCTTCCTGGTAATCTTCGATTGCTAGTGATTTGGAAATCTCAGTAATTTCTTCTTCATTTAACATGTTAAATAATGGTTGCTTGATAAGAAAATCAAGGTAGACTTTTTCCATAAAAACTCCTAATTTTTATATAACTTCATAATATATCTATTAATTTTACACTAAAACTTTAAAAAATGCAAAAAAAAATGAAGCCTCTCGGCTCCATTTTGTTAGAAACAATCTATACACTTTAATCCAGTATTGCAAACTATCTCCATTCCTTTCTTGATATCGCCAACTTTGAATACTACTACTGCTTTGTTCTCTTTTTTCTCAAGAGTTGCATATAGGTACTCTACATTTACCCCATTTTTCTCAAGCATAGACATTACAGCATAGAGCCCTCCAGGGGTATCTTCTACTTCGATTCCGATGACCTCTGTCTCTTTTGCTGTGAATCCGTTCTGCTCTAGAAGTTTTAGTGTCTCTTCTTCTTTGTCTACGATTAATCTAAGTATCCCAAAATCGGCAGTATCTGCGATAGTTGTTGCTCTAAGATTGATTTTTGCGTCTGCTAAGACTTTTGTTACTTCTGCTAATCTTCCTGCCTTGTTCTCTAAGAACACTGATATCTGTTTGATAGCCATAATATCTCCTTACATTTTTCTTTTATCTATAACTCTTTTCGCCTTTCCTTCACTTCTCTGTATTGATTTAGGTTCAACAAGGCGAATTTTTGCATTGACTCCTAATTTGCTCTTTATTTCTGTGCTTATCTTTGTTCGTAATTTTTCGAGATCCTTTGTCTCATCGGAGAATACTGATTCTTCGACTTCGACCATAACTTCGATTGAGTCTAGGTGGGATTCTCCTCTGTCGACTATGATTTGATAGTGAGGCTGTGTGCCTTCGTTTTGTATTAAAATTTCCTCTATTTGTGATGGGAAAACGTTTACTCCGCGAATAATCAACATATCGTCAGATCTTCCGAATAGGCGGTGCATCTTCACTGTTGTACGTCCACATTTACACTTATCTCGGTAAAGGTATGTTATGTCTCTTGTTCTGTATCTGATAATTGGTGCACCTTCGCGGGTAATTGTTGTGAAGACTAGTTCGCCTTTTTCACCTTCAGGTAGAACCTCTCCTGTTTCAGGATTAATTATTTCTGGATAGAAAAAATCTTCATTTATATGCAGGCCTTCTTGCTCTTCGCACTCGAATGCTACGCCAGGACCAATTATTTCGGTTAGACCGTATATGTCGTATGCTTTAATCTTTAGTTCTGCTTCAATCTGTTGTCGCATTTCTTCGCTCCAAGGCTCAGCACCGAAAAATCCTATTCGAAGCGGGAGGTCTTTTATATCAAGTCCCTCCTCTCTAGCAGATTCAGCTAAATAAAGTGAATATGATGGGGTGCAGCAGATTACATCTGTCTGAAAATCTCTCATAACCTGTAGCTGCTTTGCTGTGTTTCCTGCAGATATTGGAATTGCATTTGCTCCAAGGGTTCTAGCCCCGTAGTGTGCACCAAGACCACCTGTGAATAATCCATACCCGTAGGCATTTTGTATTGTGTCAGATGAGCTCGCGCCTCCTCCAGCAAAGGTTCTAGCCATTGATTCGCCCCAGAAATTTATATCATGTTGGGTGTATGCCCCAACCACTGGAGTCCCTGTTGTTCCGCTTGACATGTGGATTTCTACAAGCTCTTTCTTGTCGACTGCTAATAACCCGTAAGGATATGTCTCTCTAAGTTCATATTTTGTTGTGAAAGGAATCTTTGAAACATCCTCTAAAGATTGGAGATCTTCAGGCTTGAAACCTGCATCATCAAATTTTTTCTTATAAAATGGCACATTCGCATATACAGCTCTAATTGTCTTCTGCCAGTCTTTAAGTTGTTGAGCCTTTCGCTGTTCAATATTCATTGACTCAGCATCTTTATTAAATATCAAAATATCCTCCTGAAAAGTTTATTCCTTATTTTAAGTTTATTTTCTTAATTTATCAATCATTGTTTTCATAAGTTTTCTTTCCTTTGTCGAACGAAAGAACTAATTCGGGAATCAACCCTGCTTATCCTCCTGGCAATACCTGCTGGCAATGCTTCGCATTACCCACGCAGGGGTTGAGGTGTACCTCAACCTTAATTGCCCTCGTCGGACGGATTAGTTCATTCTGAACTAATCCC
>JAFGXN010000134.1 GCA_016936615.1 Spirochaetales bacterium
AGCTGCGGGCGGTTAAAAACTCTTCTCTTTAGGCACGCCTGCGGTCTGAAATCTACCAAAATATGTTAGGTTCTCCACCATAAAAATATCTTCTCCTCATCTGATTGTCCTGCTTAGCAGTGAGTACACTGCCCTGGCAGGGGATTAGTTCATTCTGAACTAATCCCCTGCGTTAATCTGCGTTCATCGAGCAGCTCCGCTGCGGGCGGTTAAATAATCTTTGTAGCTCATTTTAATCTGATTTGCGGCTCAAATTTGGGTGGATTTGAGCTTGAATTAGAATGTTTATGAGCTGAATCGGGGTTATCTAGATTTTTACCTGGAAAAAGGGTATATTGGGCTATGCTTGATTCGTTAAATGCGGTGCTGGTGGTGCCGCCTCTCTATGATTTTTATTTTACTCCTCACAGGCTCTCTGCGATTGGGGCGAAGATTGCCTTTGATTGTTTGCGAGGGATTTTGCCGCGACTGGAGATGGTGAACTTTTGCAGCGGGAAGCTGAAGGTTAAGGATGCGCCGTTGCCTGCTGATCTGGGCTATCTTGAGGGGCTGATTATGCCGACGGAGTATGGGCCGACGTCGTATTTTACCGGGTTCAAGCGGCTTGGGAATCAGCTTGAGGTTGCGGCCCGGGTGGTTCTGGAAAAAGATCCGCAGATTGTGCTGATTTCTTGCTTCGCGTTTGCTTATGCCGACGAGACGATTGAGCTTGCACGACTGCTTAAACGGCAGAACCCGGACTTGCTGATTGGGTGTGCTGGTGCCGGGGTGAGTCCCTACCCTGAGTTTTTCATGGAAAAAAATTTATTTGATCTCGTGATAAATGGTGAGGCTGAGGTTGTAACACGGCTTGTCGGTGAGGAGCTGGAAGCGCGGCTGAGTAGTGGCAAATTGCACAGTGGAAAGACTACTTATATAGAAGGAAAAAATTATTGCAGCAGTCCAAATGGATTTTTTTCATATGTGAAGACGATATTCAAAGATGGTCGGGAGATCAGGGTCTACTCGGCGTCGCTGATTCGCGGTTGTCTGAAGAGGTGTAAGTTCTGCTCGAACTTTCTGTCGCAGGGAAGGACGATGCGGCTTGCGCGTGCGGAGGATGTGGAGGCGGAGATTGTGCGGCTTAAGGCGGAGGCTGGCGAGGCTGCGGTGATGATTAACTTCGAAGATGATAATCTGATGATGGAGAGGGAGTATTTTTTTTCTATTATAAAAAGGCTGAAAGCGGAGTTTGCTGATATCGGGTTTACGGCGGAGAACGGGATTGATTATATGCTGCTGGATGAGGCGGCGGTGGAATTTCTGCTGGAGGCGGGATTTCTGCAGTTCAATCTTTCGCTGGGGACATTGTCGCGGGCGCAACTGGAGAGTCAGCAGCGGCAAGGGAGTCTTGCGCGGTTTGAGGCGGTGGTTGCTTCGATTCTTGCGAAAAAGCAGGTGCCGATCTATGTCTATTTCATCTGCGGACTTGAGGGCGATACGATGGAGAATATTGTCGATACGATTGTCTACCTGCGGGGGATGCCGGTTGTGGTGGGGATTTCGCTTTTTTATGCTGTGCCGAACCTGCCTGGCTTCGAAGAGATGAGGCGATTTGCCGGCAAGAGTTCCCACATTTGCAGCGGTGCGGCTGCCTACCCGTGGAATGGGAGCCTGGACAGCCTGCAGATGATTACCGCATTCAGACTTGCACGGCTGGTCAATCTGATGAAGGCGGCGGGGCGATCTGCGCTGGAGGAGGAGCTGCTTGAGACAATCCTAACTCAGCGTAAATTATTCACCCTGGAGAAAGGCAGTAATGCAGTTATACCCGTAGAGAAATTCTGCGCGAAGATGTGCGATTATTTTTTTAAGAGGATGGGGTGAGAAACCCTCAAATCTGTCCTGTTTTTGCCAGCACCAGAGTACAGGCTGTCTGAACGGTTATATTTTTTTCTATAAAAAAATTGATAATATCATCGTCCTCTGTTCCGGGGTTGAAGATAATTTTCGACGGATTAAGTTTTACAATATCCTGCACATAACTTTTTAAAACTTCAGGTCTTAAATATACTGTCAACAAATCAATATTTTGACCTTCGAGTTCTGTAAAATTGTTATAACATTTCAGCCCCTCAATCTCATCTTGTGCTGGATTAAAAGGAAGAACTTCCCAACCCTTTTCTACCAGCATCCTCACTGCCATGTTGGAATATCTATCACTTTTGGGACTTGCCCCTATAACTAAAGCACGCTTCATAACACCCCTCTTTTATCATAAAAACTATATATATAAATATACTAATATATTATTATTTGTGCAACTTAGCTTTAGAGATTATTTAGCATAAATAATTATAAAATCTAAAGCAATTACTCTTTCTAGCCCCTAGGGTCTAGAAAATTTGGAAGATTCCCCGGCAAATTGAACCCTAGGGATGATATATCAATTTATAAAATTAAAATAAAATAGCTCAAAATACTAAGGAGTGTAATATGGAAAAAAATTTAAATCGTTGGACAATTATTATTTTAATTGCAGTTTCCTTATTTGCATTTGGCTGTGATAACAATTTGCCGCCTGCAATAGAAAAAGCCGAGTTGTCAATTGTCGAAACTGAATCAGATTACAATCAAATTACATTAAAATGGAATGCTGCATCAAACTCAAGAGCAGGAGGCTTTGAATATCTGGTCTACATTTCTACATCAGATAACATTGGAACGCTGGATAACTGCAAAGCAAATGGAACAAAATGTGGAGAATTTCAGGCAGGAATTACTCAGAAAACTATTGGCAACCTTAATCCTGAAACAGAGTACTGGTTCAATGTCATAGTTCGAGACGAGGAAGGAAACGAAAGCATCTACAAAGCTGTGAAAGCTAAAACTCAATTTAACATTACGAAACTCGCTAATTCCTCTTTAACTGCCTTTGTTGATGGAAAATTGTTTAACGTTGACCTTGGGAAAGGAAAACTAATTATAAAAAATTCTGCCGAGGAAATAAAATTTGGAACTGAATGTGGAGACGAAGAAAATGAAATTTATTTAAATGGAACTACGGTCAAAGAAAATTACTTTGATAGTCCGAAAAAAGGCACAGAATTTAAGGCTATGCTAGATTTTATATCAAAAACTGCAGAATATTACTCTCCTGATGACGGTCAAGCAAAAATCATAGAGATTTCTGAAAGCGTTATAGTAATTGAAATAAAAGATACTTTTAAAAAAGAAGTTGATGGCTCTGATCCAACCGTAGTAGATGGAATTTTTTACTTAAAAATGCCGATGGAGTTGACTGAAGACATTGTAAAACCTAAAGAGATTACTAATTACGAAATAGTGTTCAACAGCAATAAAGAAATTAAGCTATCTTTGACAACAACTGATGACACCGACATAATAAGAATAACAGTTTACTATATGGTTACTGATACGATTTCTAACAATTTTTCTTTTTACGTTATAGAGCCTAATTCTGTGAGAGAAGAGACTTTTGTGGGAAAAGAGATAAATGCAAACGAAGAGATAGAGATAAGAATCAGAATATACGACGGATTGAACTACACAGAACAAATATTTAAAAAGGTGTATAACCCAGAATAGAGTTGTACCTGCCTGATTATCAAATGAAAGGCAAAAAAATTCTTTTTTAATACTAGAAGGTCTATAAATCAAGACCCCCTCGAGAATCTCGAAGGGGTTAATTTTTTCTTTTTATAAAATATTCTACAAATCTACTCTCCCCAGTTGACTGTTGCGTATGTCAGTGGATCAGATTTAATAGAATGCCAACTTTCGTGCCAGCCTGCTGGCTTGCTTGCGGCTTCACAATTTATGGTCAATGATGCATGGCAGTTAATAAATGTTCGCTCGACTATGGTTGTAACGCTTGCAGGGATGTAGACACTTGTGAGATTTGAACAATCTGCAAAGGCGTCAACATCGATTTTTTCAACTCCATTCGAAATTGTTATGCTAGTCAAATTAACTGCATTGCTAAAGGCAAAAGTTGCAATCTCTTCGACTGTCGCTGGGGTTGTAAATGTTGTGGCAGAACTTGCTGGTGAATAAGTCAAAATAATAGTTGCGGCCTTGTTGTAGAGATGTCCGCCGATTGATGAATAATTTGGGTTAGCTGCTGCAACAGTAATTGATGCCAACTTTGGACAGGCAGAAAAAACGTTATAACCTAGTTCTGTTATATTTTCTGTTAGCTCGACACTCTCGATTGATTCATTTCCCATGAAAATAGCATCGCCGATTTTCACGACTTTTTTAGATCCATTTACACCATCATCAAATGTTGCCGGGATGATAAGAGTCTTGTCAGAGTATTCCGGCTTGATTGCCTTGAGGAGATATCCTCCGTATCCGCCATCAAGTGTTGCATCATACTCGTATTCAAGATTATCACTTCCTGCTATCCAGGTTGCACAGATTGTTAAATCACTTGAAGGCATTGTTGTAACTGAGCTGTCCCAGCCAGCAAAAGAGTAGCCGTTTCGGGTTGGATTTGCCGGATAAGTAAATGTCGCACCACTCATAATTTCGCTTGTAGAGATTGTTCCACCATACCCGTTTGAAAATGTCAGGGTATGCGGTGCAGGAGCCCAAGTTACAGGTCTACCAGAATTCCAATTATCTGCCCAGCCATCAGGCTTGCTTGAGACTTCGCATTCAATTGATAAATTCGGACAATCTCTAAAATTATCAGAACCAATTGTGGTTACTGTTTTTGGAATTTTTATCGATGTGAGATTTGTGCAACCAACAAAGACTGTACCTTGTAGTCTTGTAACAGTTTCTGGAATAGTTACAGTTGTTAAAGAAGTACAATTGCGAAAAGCAGATCCAGCTATAGATTTTACACCTTCTGGAATATTTACAGTTTTTAATTTGCGGCAATTTAAGAAAAACCAACTTAAAATATCTTCTGTAGTTCCAAGAATTTCAACCTCTTCTAGATTACTACATTCACGGAAGACTCCTTGCCCCATATATGTTACATTTTTAGGAATTGTAACCTTTGTCAAGCCAGTACATCCCCAGAACTCCTGACCAGAAAGGATTTCCAGACTTTCTGGAAGATCAATTTTAGTAAGTTTTTCGCAAAACCAGAATGTATCTCCGAGGGTTCTTTTCAATTTATTGGGAAGAGTTACAGTTTCTAATAACCTGCAATAACCAAGAACACTGCTTGGCAAAACGGTTATTCCGTTACCAAAAGATATTTCTTTTAATTTTGAACAATAAGCAAAAGTCTGATGAAAACCTAAAAACCTGACACTGTCGGGAATTTGTATTTTTTCAAGAGAAATAAATCCAAAAAAAGCCTCTGAAGATATACCGAGAACACTACTAGGTATCTGAACATCAGTAATTATCTCTTTTATCATAGAGTTGTCTTTATAGATAATATCAAAAACCCCTCCTGCAATATATTTTACATTACCAGGGATTACAATCTTAGTTGCTGTCCCATTATATTTTACAAGAAGACCATCTCCAATAATAGAAAATTCATCCTTCAACCCCTTAAACCATGGAGAATCATTAATATGCCCATGTTTATCAAACGAAGTCACACTTGAGGGAGCTCTTAAACTTGTGATTGTCTCCCACCTTGGTTCATAATCACCTGGCATAACAAATAAAGTAAAATAATTATTTATACTTGTTACAGGCTTAAGCCCATTTTTGCCATCATCGAAGGCTGATGCTACTACAATATCAGTTGTGGTTGCAGAACCTAGTCCAACTAGGGAGTAACCAGAATCATAAGTACCGTGCCCGTCAAAATATAAGTAATCCAGCCCAACCGTTGCTGGAGACCACTTAGCATAGAGTGTTGTGCTACCTGAAATCTGCTCCTTGCCTGTAAATGCAACAGAAAGCGCCTCATCAACAAACCATCCATCAAACAAACTATTAAGCTTAATCGGATCAGCAGGCATTGCTAATTCAGACTCTGCAGTCAGCTCAATCGCATCTACAGTACTTCCACCATTTACCTCGAATGAAATTGTAATGATTTTACCATCACAACTTCCCAATATCCCGACTAAAGTCACTAAGACTAAGCCTATCACAAAAACATTTATCTTTCTAAGCACTACTGCCTCCTAAAAAATACTGAGATTTGCATTAATATAGTGGGAAAAAGTTGAATTGTCTATCCACCCTAGGGTCTATTTTGCGGGGGATGGGGTATTTATCTGTCAGATAAAGCTTCGTTGCCCTGCAATTTGAAATAGTTATTTAAAAAAATCTCAGTTTTGAGCTCAACTGAGAAATCTAAGTTGATTTTTTAAATAAAAATAAACCCGCCTACTACAGACGGGTCTAATATCTTCGTTTCTTAACGTCTTTTGAACTCTATCCTGCAGAAGGTAAAAAAGCAGAAAATTACGGGGTCCTAAAAAGACGGAAACCGTTGTCGTTGCGCAAGGTGCCGGGGGGGCTGCTGATGACTTTGCCTATCTGCAACTCCTCGCTACTGTAGGACCAGCTACCACCGTGTCTCTGACGGTGAGTAAAGTACTTAGGAAATAACCATTCCCAAACATTCCCCGACATATCATATATTCCCAAACTATTTTCTTGCTTTTCAGCTACTGGATGAGTTCTATCATCACTATTAGATTCATACCATGCTACTGACTTATTGGTTGTTGAATTATTATAATTACCTGTCGCGCCACTTGCTGAATCACCCTTTGTAAACCATGGATTACTATATCCATCAACTGTGTTTGTTAGATTGGTTCTCCACCTCGCTGCTAACTCCCACTCCTGTGATGTCGGTAGTCTAAATCCATTATTATCAGTAGCTACTACATCATCACAAGCAGTTGCATCTCGTGAATCTCTGACTATACTACCTTCATATCTGTAGACTGGCTCTAAACTCGAACCTGTCATTGCATTATACCACTGGGTTATTGCATTACACCACACCATACTATCTCGCCATGACACACGAGTTACTGGATGTAGATCTGTAATATTTATTCCATCACTATTCGAACCCATTATTCCTGGATTCTGGAAATAATACCTATTAGAACCTCTATCACTACTTGTAGCCCAATCATAGACAGTCTTCCACAGCTTCCAGGTTACTTCAATCTCCCCAATCTGATAGACATAATCAATACTTGCTATAACATTATTGGGAATCCCTGTCGGAAAGGATATCCCGCCATTTGGGACTGGAACTTGTTTCATATTAAAAGAAAGATCTATTGTAGAATATTCCTGAGTCCACAATGCAATTACTATCAAATCGCCTGTGATATTGTCAAAAGCTTTATTCCAAGATACTACACAATCTGCATTTATTACCTCAGGTACTACAGCAGCATTTCCACTTTCAATAACCTGAACCAACTCTCCTCCACCAGTATGCTCTCCACCTGAAATATCAAAGGTTACGGTGTAACCCCAAATTGTTTTCACTGCTAAATCGCCTGTAATATTTGAAAATGAATTATCCCAGCCAACGAAAGTAAATCCACTCTTACTCACTTCAGGTGCAACTGCATCACATCCGTACTCAACAGACTGAACCAACTCACCACCAGTCAACTCTCCTCCATCAAGGTCAAAAGTCACCGTGTAACTGTTAATACTCCACACAGCCTTTACAGAAGTTGCCTGCGTAATATTGCTGAAACCCCTATCCCAAGACAGAGAATATCCTGTCTTCACAGCAACAGGTGCAACCGCACCCTCGCCATGCTTAACCACCTGACTAACCTCTCCACCGCCAGTCCTCTCGCCACCATCAAGATTAAAAGTAACTGTGTATGTATTCTTTTTAAGCAATTCATCCTCATCATCAGGCTTAGGATCACACCCGCCCAACACAACAACAGCAAACACAATAGCTGAGACAATCAATAATTCATAAACTTTTTTAAACATATTGTCCTCCGCATAACAAATAATATGATTAATTTTAATAGATAATAAGCAGTAATACAATCACAAAATGTAACGAATAAGGATTATTGAAAGAAAAGGAAGAGTATTTAACCGCCCGCAGCTTCGCTGCTCGATAAACGCAGATTAACGCAGGGGATTAGTTCAGAATGAACTAATCCGTCCTGCCAGGGCA
>JAFGXN010000135.1 GCA_016936615.1 Spirochaetales bacterium
GCGTTTACTTTATTGTAGTAAAGGGTGAGTAACGGGATTTGAACCCGCAACAACCAGAACCACAATCTAGCGCTCTACCATTGAACTATACCCACCGTCTCGTGTGTATAAATATGCAAAATATCTTAAAATTTGTCAATAGATTTAGAGATTTTTTTTTAAATTTCCTTCTTAAAAAATTTTTCTCTAGTCTCAAAAAATATTTCAAGGTTTTCCATCAACTCTTCGGTAGGCCTGAAGCTTCTCCCACTGTCGGGGAGAGAGTTCAAGAAAACCTTTCCATATCGTTTATTTACAATTCTCCCATCGAGAATAACGACAGACCCGTAATCACTTTTTTTCCTTACTAATCTGCCAAATCCTTGCTTCAATTTCATAGCTGCGTCGGGAACAGAGAGTTGCATAAAGGCATTCCCTTTCTTCTCCTCGATCGCCTTAATCCTTGCCTTAAAAATTGGCTCTGTAGGAACTTTGAATGGCAACTTTGTTATAATTACAAGCTGTAGCGTCTCTCCCGGTGAATCGACACCTTCCCAGAACGAGTCAGTCGCAAACAAGACACTAGATATGTCGTTATTAAACTTGTTCAACAATCTAGTTCGCTCATCCTCGCCTTGCAGAAATACATTTATTCCTGCATCTTGAATATTTTCAGCTATGCGTTTGTATACCTCGGTCATGATACTGTATGAGGTAAAAAGTACAAGTCCACTTCCTTTTGATATTTTCAGTGCCTTTTCTATTGTTGCCGAGAGATAATCAACATAGCTTGGTGAATTTTGTTCCACCGCATCAGTTGGAATTCCGAGCAACACAGTTTTTTTATATGGAAAAGGTGAAGGGTAGCTTGTTGTTATTAATCTATCCTCGTCATAACCTTTGAGACCAATTCGCGATAGAAAATAGTCAAAACTCGAGTTAATTGTAATCGTAGCTGAGGTATAGATAATGGAATCGAAGACATCATTTATAGATTTTTGCATCTTTCGAGATATATCGATTGGTGCAGCTGTGAGTTCGATGAAGAAATCGCCCTGAGATGTGTATTTTTTTTCTATAAAAAAAACATTATTCGGAAACTCTGATCTATCTTCGAACATCTTACATGTCTCAAGATGTCCTTGTATTCGACTCAATATTGATGTTAACTCATAGCAGGCAGGTGAATCCTTATCTTCTTCTCCAATTACTTCTAGGACCTGGTTCAGGGCATTGAATGTTCGTAGCAGAATATTGCCTAACTGTTGGATCTGCATTATAAAAATACTCTCAAACTCCTGGTTCGAGTCATCATCGAAGATAAATTGTCGACTTTCACCAAGATTCATGAAGAGTGCAGTATTAAAGTCGTCTGTGAGTGACTTCAAGTCGCTGACTAGAGGTGGAATTGTCTCAAGCAGCTCTTTTTTTACATCTATATCTTTGAGGTATTTTACTAGTCCGAAGCGTTGGTGCCCCTTCGCCGTGTAGATTCTCCCTGCTAGCTTGTGAAGGGTAAATTTATTCAATGTCTTAGAGAAGAATCCAGTAGCATTGTTCTCAATGTTGTGAGCCTCATCAAAGACAATCTTTGAAAAAGAGGGCAAAACAGCTGCGCCCTTGTATCCAGCACCTTCACTCCTCATGGCAATATCAGAAAAAAGCAGATGATGGTTCACCACAAGGATTGATGCCGAGGAGGCCTCCTTTCTAATCTTCATGACAAAGCAGCTCTCTCTTACAGGACATTTGCCTCCTAGACAGTTGTCAGCTTCCGAGCAGACCTTAGACCAGTTGCTTGGTGATGGTAAAAAGTTCAAATCAGTCTTACACCCTGAATTTGTACTCTTCGCCCAGGAAATAATCTCCTTTAGCTCTTTCTGATCCTCTTCGAAGAGAACCATTTGCATATCCTTTGCATCTTCAAGTCTTCTGAGGCATACATAGTTAGATCTTCCTTTGATCAATATCGATTTCAGGTCAGATCCGAGAATTTTCATAGCAAGGGGGATATCTTTGTCGACTAGCTGCTGCTGTAGATTGATGGTTCCTGTGGAAATTACAATACGCTCCTGGTTCTTCTCAGCCCATTTAATAGAAGGCAGAAGGTAGGCTAGAGATTTCCCTACACCAGTACCAGCCTCGATTACAGCAAGCTTGTTGTCATTGTAGGCCTCGAGAATTGTTTGTAACATCTTTGATTGGGATTCTCGGTATTCATAATCCTCTTTGACCTCTGAAAGATTTCCTCCAGGTTCTAATATCCCTGCGAAATTATCCTCTTTCAGATCAATTGTCTTGTGAGGGCTTACTGGAGAACAGACCACATATACGTTTTCGACCTCATTATCAATAATGAAAAAACCAATTCCCTGGTTGCCAATGTGAGAGGCAACACGAAGATCTGCATCACTTGGAGTAAGATTGCCACCTGGATGGTTGTGGATGACAACATCCCCGCGCTCCATGAAATCAAGAATTGCAGGTGCTGAGTACTCGTTACCGCAAGCGCCAACCTCAACCTCGTCGATTAACTCATCCTCGTTTTGGAGACCACGAAAAAGTACTTCGTTCCCCATTGCATCTTCAATGTAGAATTTAATTGCCGCTATAGCATCTTCAGTAAAAAGTTCTCTTGATTTCATTTTATAATTATCTATTTTATAGAAAAAAAAGCAATAAAAAATTGGTGAAAATTCAAAACTAGAAAATAAAAAAAAAAGACTATCCAGTAATTTATAATCACATCTGGATAGTCTTTAACCCTGCTTTCTAACTATTCAATAATAGCTAGAATATCTTTGCAGTTAACTAGCAGCATGTCTTTGCCATCTACAGTTACAGTTGTTCCAGCATATTTTTCATAAAGAATCTTATCTCCAACTTTAACTGAGATCTTCTCTTTATCATCGCCAACTGCTACAACAGTACCTATTTGAGTCTTCTCTTGTGCAGTCTGTGGGATGTAGAGACCGCTCGAAGTCTTTTCAGAAACCTCTTCGAACTTGATTAGCACTCTGCTTCCTAATGGTATAACCTTCATAATTCCTCCGAAATATTTTCTGATTTATAAAAATATACGAATCTTAGAGATTTTGGTCAAGATTTTTCTTTAACTATTGTAAAAATATATTTTTATTATTATTTTATTATGGGAAGTTAATTATGGAATGGTTAGAGAATTACAACAAAGCATTTTTAAATTACTCAGGTAATAATTTGAAGAGAGCTCTTTCTGAATTTAGAGTAGCCTTAGATAAGTGCCCGGCTGATGCGACTGATGTTAGTAGTGACATTATGTACCATATAGGAGATTGTCTAGTTAGATTGTCGCACCCCGGCGCTGGGTTAACATTTTGGAAGGCTGCACTGCGTTATATCTCAGATGAGAGAGAAGCTATGAAGATTTTAGAGAAGATAAATTCTTATGGAATGGTAAAGAGGCTGACTGATTACGAAGATGATTATAATGCATTTAAATCTATACAGTTAAAAAGATTTTTGAAGACGAAGATTTCAATGAGTTTCAGTAATTTAACTGAGAAAGAGATGATTATCTCTTTAATTGACAAGCAGTTTCAGGAGTTATACCAAGATTCAAAATTCCAGATTCTTAGTTGCTCAAGTAAGCTAGAAATCTTCAGATCTTTTAAGATTGTTTTTCCTTTTATTGTGAAAGATGAAATTAAGGAGTCTTCTAATATAATTTTTTATGATTTTTCAAGAAAAATCAGACTTAAAGCTGGAGTAACATGCTCATGCGGAAGCGGATTAGATTATTCTATGTGTTGTGGGAGCATACCTGAATTCGATATGTTTCTAAGTGATACAAATTGAAACATATTTTATTATTTAAAAAAGTGTATGTGTCAAAATGAAACATATTCTTGTTTTGTTTAGATTTTCTCTAGAATTTTAAGTTTTGTTTAATTAAATTTAATTCTTTTTGCTGTAACAACTTATAATTTTTTGTCTCTCTTTTTGTCTTTTTGGCATGATAATTGCTAATAATTACTAAAAGGGAGGCTAGTATGAAAGATAAACTAAACACTTCTTCATATAACACCGTAGAAGATGAGAACATCTTAAAGATTTACTTAAAAGAGATTAACAAGATCCCTCTTTTGTCAAGAGAAGACGAGGATAAGTATGCACGATTAGCTCTTTCTGGTGATAGCCAGGCACGAGAGATACTTTTAAAGGCAAATTTGAGATTTGTTGTTAGTGTTGCAAAGAAATATCAAAAGCAGGGGCTTCCTTTAGCAGATTTAATAAGTGAAGGAAATATAGGACTTTTGAATGCTATAGAAAAATATGATCCAGATAGAGGATTTCATTTTATATCCTATGCTGTATGGTGGATACGACAGAGTATTCTAAAGGCATTAAGTGAAAAGACAAGGATGATTCGACTTCCATTAAATAGGACAAATGAACTTGTTCAGATAGAGAAGTCTAGAAAGACCTTGCAGGGGCTTGGATATGATGATGATGAGATAGAATATATTGCTGCAGATCTTGGAATGCAGAAAGAGAACGTTGCAGACTTATTAAGAATTTCAAGAGAGATGGTATCGCTTGAGACCCCAATTAAGTCAAGAGATGATGAGTATGAGCTTGGTTCATTGATTAAAGATGATAGAGATGTAACTCCAGAGGATAGATATATCGAAAATTCTTTAACAGATGAGGTTAATAAGCTTTTAGATACACTATCTGATAAAGAAGCTGAGATATTGCAATACAGATATGGCCTAAACGGTCACTACCCAATGTCTCTAAAAGATGTTGCAATTAGATATAACCTAACAAAAGAGCGAATCCGTCAGATTGAGAAGAAGGCTTTAACTAGACTCCAACAATCTCCAAAGACCCAATTGCTAAAGGATTACATAGCGTAACAATCAATAGGCTGCGACCAAGTGATTATCACAAGGTTGCAGCTTTTTTTTTATTTAAACTAGAGTTGAGGTCTCTGCTTTGAGAATATTTTATGATCTTTCATCTTGATAGGAATTTCGATATTTGTTAGGCCAGCATTAGCCTTTACTACAGTGTCAGAAATCTGAATTATCTCTGCTTCAATTACTTGGTTTGTAGTAGCTGATACCTTGATTGTCCCGTAGGTCTCGATATTTCCATTTAGAACCATATCCTTATCTACTTGAGAATCTTCGACACTTTTTGTGCTAGTAGAAGAGATAATCTTGTACTCATCGTTGCTCTCCGTAATCTTATATTTAGTTGTTATCTGAATTTCATATGGAAGTGATATTGTTTCAGTTTTTTCCCAAGAATTTCCTACAGCCTCATTATTCTCAGGGATAAACTTATAGCGTAGGGCAAGTAGAGTTGCCATATCTGCACCGACAAAGGTATCTTTCAAAAATGTATCGTAGATTGTCTCTTCACTTGAGACTAATTCTGCAATCTTTCCAAAATTCTTCAAGGAAGCAACTTCACCTTGATTATTATAAGTGATAACAAATGGAATCTCCTTAGCTTCGGCTAGGAATTGCGCAATCCGCAGATCTATCTCTTCTTCGATCTCCTCTTTGCTCATCCCTGCAAAACTCTCATCCTGCATAACACTATCAGCAATATCAAATTCAACATCTGTAAAATAAACTGTTGTTGTGTGACCATCTTTAGAAACTGAAGAGACAATCTCCTTGAATCCGATTATCATCGCAATCTTCATGTCAATAACTCTCTCGCCAAATTGCTGGTTCAGCTCAACAGTCGATTTCACATAGAAATTATTCTCAGAACCCTCTGTCATCTTGAGTTGGGTAGTATTTTTTGTACATGAAATAATTGAAATTAAAAGAAAAATTGTAATTATTTTTTTCATTATATCTCCTTCTACGAATTGTTTTAATTATTTTAATCTATTCATCTAAAAAAATACACTGTTTTTTAGATAATATTACTAGATTGTTTAGGTAGGATAATTGTTGTTATAGTCTTAGAATCTATTTCCTTGTCTGAGCTATATTTGCTGACAAGCTTGTGGTATTCATTGATAAATTCATCACGATTAGCCTCGGAAATGTTTATTTTTTCACGTTCAAATAATATTGAATTAAGCTCTGATTTGTATTCAATCTCATCGATGAATGTTTCTAGATCTGATAATAGTTCGATTAGGAATATGGAAAAAATTTTAATATACTCCTCTTTTGATATTTTTTCTAAAAGATATGATGAGTTTTTGACAAAATTATCAGATATTCTGAAAGTATTCTCGATTGTTCCACGCTTTTGTTCTTTTTTGCAGATTTCAATTAGTTGCGCATCTTCTAGCTGTTTTAGTTGGCGGTAGAAGCTAGCTCTTGAGAGATTGGTGAAGTTCTTTCGTAGATTTGATGGTGTCATTGGTCTACTCTTTAGAATTCGTAGAATCTTAAATCTATCAGGATGTATAATTAAGTCAAAGATATCTTTTTCATTGCTCATACTAATCTATCGTCTCAAAAATGAGACTAATTAAGTTGGTTGAAGTTTTTTATTAGAAAATACTCCTCGTCAGGGTAGATCTTGTTAGGATCTTTTATACCAGTATTTAAGTTTAAAAAATATATTAAAAAGCCGTACCAGTTGCTTGGGACCTTCTTTTGAAGATTCCTTGCTGATTCTGACTCTCCAGCCCATATATATAAGAAAATTTTCCATATGGAGTCATCTCTCATAACTGTCCAGAAGACTTCGCCATTGCTGAAGCTAAGAATTGGATCGTATCCTACAAGAGAGAGACTTGGTCTCTTGACAGATTCTAGTAGATCTGGTTCTGTTGCTGCTGGTTCTGTTGTGGCTGGTTTTGTCGCGGTTGGTTCAGTTGCGGTTGGTTCTGTTGCGGTTGGTTCAGTTGCGGTTGGTTCAGTTGCGGTTGGTTCTGTTGCGGTTGGTTCAGTTGCGGTTGGTTCTGTTGCTGCTGGTTCTGTTGCTGCTGGTTTTGTTGCGGTTGGTTCAGTTGCGGTTGGTTCAGTTGCGGTTGGTTCAGTTGCGGTTGGTTCTGTTGCGGTTGGTTCTGTTGCGGTTGGTTCTGTTGCGGTTGGTTCAGTTGCGGTTGGTTCTGTTGTGGTTGGTTCTGTTGTGGTTGGTTCTGTTGCGACCGCTATCTCAGTTGCGACTTCTTTTTTATCTTTTAGATCTTTTATAACTAGGGGGAGTGCGATTGTTAGCCCTGAGAAGATTGCCAAAACTAGTGGTCCTGTAATAAAAATTTTCTTGAATTCCATGTTACGTCTCTCTTTTTTGGGATGTTTTATCTTTTTTTCTTTTTTACTATGAAAAACAAGCTGCTTTTGTTCTTGCTGAGGTTCTGTTTGTTCTTTTGCTGTCTCGTCATCTTCCTCTTTAATCTGACTGATGAGTGGTTCTGCTGTTTCTTCCTCTAGTTCTTTCTCTTCATCCTCTGCTTCATTCTCGTCTTGTTCTTCGATATTTTCTAGTTTTTCTTCAATTTCATCCTCTATATCTTCAGAATCAACCTGATCAAGTGCTGCAAGTATCTCAAGAATTTTCTCAAGATTTTTGCTAAAGGTAATCTTCCATATCTCCTCTTCTTCTTCCTCTTCTTGAGCAACCTGAGTTGTTTCCTTTTTCTTTTCTTGCGCTTTCTCCTCTTCTTTCGCCACAGCTTCTGGAATATGGTCGATTATTGGTATCTGTATATCAATATCTGTCGAATCTACCTCTTTTTCTGGTTGTGACTCCTCATTTGTCTCCTTTTTGAGTTCAGCTGGCTTAGCAGGAGCAGTGGGTTGAATATTTGTTTGTGCTGTTTCTATTGGTTTTAGCTGATTTTCTTGCTTTTCTTTTGTTATTGATACTTGGTTCTCTGCAGACTCAATCTGTTTTGTCTCTTTCTGAGCAGGTTTAACTTCTTGTTTCTTCTTATCTGCCTCGATTACAACACTGTTCTGGGTTAAATTAGCTTTTTTCACTAGCTTTAAAGCCTCTTCAAGCTTCTTTATGTCTGGCTCATTCTTCATAAAAAGCTCTTTGGCTAGTGATGCCTCGCCCTCGTGTTCTAATTGTTCAATAATATCTTTCAGTGTGTAGATGTATGCGAGTATTCCCTTGTAGAGGTTTTCAGGTATTGGGACATCAATCCTGAATAATAAAAAATTTATAATTGCCTTGTTTTGTTCATTTATCTTTTTTAAACAGAGAATAAGAATTAGGTATAGTGCTGTCTTCTGCGGATTAACCTTTGAGACAGTTGATTCAAGTTTCATTGCCCAACTTATTGCACGTGCAAATGAGAGAAAAGAGCGTGATTCAATCTCGTTTGAGACATCTGGTGGTAGTGGATGTTTGAATCCTATCATTGTTTCGATTAAGAAATCCAAATCTTGAATGCTCAGCTTCTCGTAGAGGTTTGCGTATGTGTATTCTGATATTTTTTCTAGTGAAAAATCGAGTTTATATAGGATTAAGATTGAGACAATGTTCTCAATTTTACTTAGATCTTTATTTTGTAGCCGTTTTTTCAACTTTCCTGTTATCAAATAACTCTCAGTCTCTTTTGTCTGTGCTACAAACTCATCGATTTTTTCCATACTTTGGTTGCACCATGAGTGTAATTCTATGAAATTGATTAAATCTTTATAACTTTTTTCCCAATTATTTTTTTCCATAATATTATAACCAAATTTTAGGTTAAAAATTATTGATTTGCAAATTGAATCCGTATAAATTTTTCTGTTAAGCGCAAGTTAAAATATCCCAATTTTTGGTTTTGTATCTTTTTTTTAAATGGAATGAGAGAAGAGAAGTTTTAACCGCCCGCTACGCTCGATTAACACGGATGAACGCAGATAATATGGGATAGGATTTAGTAGGTATGTTTTGCTACCTATGTTTTAATGGTAATTTATTGATTTTTGTTTTACCTATGGATTTTTGTGAAAAATACCCAGAGCAAGCCTTGGGGCTCAAATACAGCAAAATCTTTTATTTTTTGATCAGCCAAACATCATTTCTCCTCAACCCTGATTGTCCTGCTTAGCAGTGAGTACACTGCCCTGGCAGGACGGATTAGTTCATTCTGAACTAATCCCCTGCGTTAATTTGCGTCCATCGAGCAGCGAAGCTGCGGGCGGTAAAAATCTTCTTAAGAAAAATTTTTCGAATAAATTTATAAACATAATGTGTTTTCCCTTTCGTTATATTGAGACATTATCACTTTAGATAGACATGCAAATTGAATCCGTATAAATTTTTTATGATAAATGAATAAGTTTAGTAGAACTGATTTTTATATTTTTTTTAAGAAAAATATGATATATTCTATTTGGAGTTTTTATGGGTGAAAAGAAGATTGATTTGAAGATGAGGCTTGGTTATTCGGAAGAGGAGTTGAGATCTCAGATTCAAAAATTATATGGGCGGAAGGATTTCTTTTATATTATTGAAAATAAGAGTCTTGAGGCTAGGAAAAAGAGTAATATCCATTGGGTTATGCGTGTGGCTGTGTTTGCAGATAAGCAGAGTTTTAAGCTGGCTTCTGAGCGTGAGACATTTGAGATTAAGTATAGGAACTATGGGAAAAAGGTTCTTGTTGTCGGGAGTGGTCCTGCTGGTCTGTTCTGTGCTTTGGTCTTGCAGATGGCTGGGTTTGATACTGTGATTTTTGAGCAGGGCGAAGATGTGGATGCTCGTGGTCGTGGGATAGCAAGCTTCGAGGCAAGTGGGGTCTTTGAACCTGGTGCAAATTACTGCTTTGGCGAGGGCGGGGCTGGGACTTTCTCTGATGGGAAGTTGACTTCGAGGTCGAAGCGGATAAATCAGGAGCGGGACTTTATATTGAAGGCCTATGTTGAGGCTGGTGCAAGTGATGAGATTCTGTATATGACACACCCGCACCTTGGTAGTGATAATTTGAAGATTATTGTAAAAAATTTAAGGCAACGGTATGTGGGGCTTGGCGGGGAGATTGTTTTTAACTCGCAGGTCTTGGATGTTGTGGTTAAGGATTCAAAGATTGTTGGGGCGAAGAGTAGTAGTGGGGATTTTTCGTGCGATTATATTGTCTTTGCAACTGGTCACTCCGCCTATGATACATATAGGATGCTCATCGGCAAGGGGGTTGCTTTTCAGCCGAAAAAGTTTGCAATTGGTGCACGAGTTGAGCATCCGCGGGTGTTGATAAACCAGGCGCAGTGGGGTGTGGATTCTTTGCCTGGAATTAAGGCAGCGGAATACAGATTGACCTTTAATCAGGATGGATTGCTGCCGGTATACACATTTTGTATGTGTCCTGGTGGTGTGGTTGTTCCTTCAGCTGCATATGATGGGCGGAACATTGTTAACGGGATGAGTTATTATGAACGGGATTTAAAGTTTTCAAATGCAGCTTGTGTAGCTGGGATGGATTGTTCGCTGATTGATGGATTTGAGAATACTCCGCTGAATATTCTTAGCTGGGTAGATGATTTAGAAAAGAAATTTTATGATTACTCTGGTTCGTTTCGAGCGCCTTCGATGAGAATTTCAGATTTTATTAAGAAAAAAGAGTCAAAGAGCTTGAGCGAATCAAGTTATCCATTTGAGTTAGTTCCTGCACCGCTTTTTGATATGCTTCCTTCTTTTGTCGCGAAGTCTATGGCAGCAGGGCTTGCGAATTTTAGCCGTAAGATACAAGGCTTTGAGAGTGGGCAGATTATCGGGCTTGAGAGTAAGACTTCTGCACCAATTCAGGTAATTCGTGGGGAGAGCCTTGCTGCGACTGGCTTTGATAATCTCTTCGTGGCTGGAGAGGCTTCAGGTCTTTCCGGAGGGATAATCTCTAGTGGCGCAGATGGTGTGAAGATAGCCCGAAATATTATCAGGCTATCCGAGTAATTTTTAAAAAATTATTTAGTTTCATGATCTTGAATAGCTTGGATTTTATTCTTAGCCTCTTCAAGGTCTTTTGTGAAATTTGACTCATCAAGGTATCTTGCTAGGTTATGCTTCTGTAATAGAGCCTTGTTTTTATCTGATATTCCAGAGATAACTATTTTTATCTTCTCGTGATTCATCTCTCTGCAGAATCTCTCGAAGGCGTTGAGTCCTGTCGCGTCGATAACTGAGACTTCGTCCATTTTAATAATCAAAAATCTAAAATCTTGATGAATTTGTCGTGTTATTCTAGCAAATTTATCTGCAGCTCCAAAGAAAAACGAGCCTCTAATCTCATATACTCCTGTCTGTTGTGGCAGATCACTTGCAAATAGAGTATCTTTTTCGCCATGATCGTTGTGGCTTATCAGCTGCGTTGTGGAGAGCTCTGAGACTCTTCTCATGAAAAGTAGAGAGGCAAGCATTAGCCCTGCAAAGATTCCTACAACTAGATCCATTGCAATTGTTAGCAGGAAGGTTAGCAAAAAGACTAGATAGTCACTCTTAGGTAATTTCTTGAATTGTAAGAAAAAATCCCATTCCCCCATATTGAAAGCTACAACTGCAAGAACTCCAGCAAGTGTTGCCATTGGTATGAGTTTGATTAGGGGCATTAGTAGAAGAGATACTATTAATAGAAAGATTGCGCTTATTAGGCCTGCTACTGGGGTTCTTCCACCATTCTTAATATTTGCTGCTGTTCTAGCGATTGCACCTGTAACTGGGATTCCTCCGACAAGGGCAGATCCGATGTTAGCCACTCCGGTTGCGATTAATTCCATGTTAGATCTGTGGTTGCCACCAATCATTCCGTCTGCGACTACTGCTGAGAGGAGAGATTCTATGCCCGCAAGTATTGCAATCGTGAATGCGGAGGGGATTAGTTTCACAATTGTCGAAAATGTTACTCCGCTGAAGTCGGGAAGTGTTATGCTGAGGTTGATTTTTGCAAATTTTGAACCAATTGTCTCAATTTGACCAGGAAGGAAGAAGATTATAAGTGTCGTTAGAATTAGTGCCACCAAGGTACCAGGTATTTTTTTTGAAACTTTTGGCCAAAAAATGATGATTAGAATGGTGAGTAATGCTATTCCGACTGCGACTAGATTTATTGAGGGGAGGTTCTTCGCTAAAGTAGTAACCTGACTAATAGTCTCTCCTGGCATCTTTTCGATTTTTAGTCCAAGTAGGTCCTTTATTTGAGAGACAAAGATTGTAATAGCTATTCCGCTTGTGAAACCAGTTGTAATTGGATAGGGTATAAATTTTATAACATCGCCAAACTTAAGTAAACCAAGAATAATCAGGATAATTCCTGCCATTATTGTTGAAATAACCAGCCCCTCAAGACCGTGTTCACTTATTATCCTAAAAACAATTACAACGAATGCGCCAGTCGGCCCTGCAATCTGTACTCTACTACCGCCAAGGAGCGAGACTATGAAGCATCCAACTATTGCAGTTAGAAGTCCTCTCTCAGGTGATGCGCCTGACGATACTGCTAGTGCAATTGAAAGTGGGAAAGCAATTATTGCAACAATAATTCCAGCTGTGAAATCTTTAAGAAATTGTTCTTTTGAATAACCTTTTAGGCATGTAAAAAGTTTTGGTCTAAGCATCTGATTGTCTACCTCTGATGCTCACACTTTATGTCTTATGTTTAAAAATGTCAATATTTATCTGCGAAGAAAGAAATTCTTCTATAAAAAAATTTGAATTTTTTATTTAAAAAACTAGTATTAAATTCATCAAAGTTTGAAAAAAATCTATTTAGTGAATTTTACAAAGGTTGTATATGAAGAAAAAAGAAGAAGATATTATCTTGAGTAGTCCCATAATTGGTTATGCAAGGCATAAGATTGTCTTAGACGAGGGTGGGAAAGCTGTCGATTATATCTTTGTAGAGATAAATAAGACCTTTGAAGAGTTCACAGGGCTTGAGGCTTCGGCAGTATTGAAGCATAAAGTCACAGAGGTCTTGCCTAGGATTGGAGAATCAGAGTTTGATTGGATAGGATTCTATGGTGAAGTTGCCCTAGGCGGAGGAAATCGCGATTTTGAGCAGTATTCACGACCTCTTGATAGGTGGTACCGGGTCTTTGCCTTCTCGTCGGAATATCTCTATTTTTCAACAATATTTGTGGATATTACAGAGTCTAAGAGTGGTGAAAAGATAAATATCTCTTCGAAGCGAGATTATCTCTCGCTCATAAACAATATTCCAGGAATAGTATATCGTTGTAAGTATGATGAGTTGTGGACTATGGTCTTTCTAAGTTCAAATTGTTATAAGATCTTTGGTTATGAACACACAGAGCTTCTTAGCAACAGCCTGATTGCTTATTCTGAGATTATTCTTGAAGAGGATAGGTCTATTGTGAAGCTGAAAATAGATCAAGCAATTTCAGCTAATAGATCGTGGGAGATTGAGTATAGAGTTAGGAAAAAGTCAGGGCAGATTATCTGGGTTTATGAGAAAGGTAGCGCTGTCTTTGATGTTAATGGGGATATTATCTTTTTGGATGGTTTTATATTTGATGTTTCTGAGAAAAAATCCTATGAACAGGAGCTTGTCTTGATGCACGCTGCAATAAATCAGAGCTCTGAGACTGTGGTTATTACTGATGTCGATGGAAATATCAAATATGCAAATCCTGCATTTGTAAAGACTACAGGTTATCAGGTTAATGAGGTCATTGGAAAGAATCCAAGGATTTTAAAGTCTGGAGAGACAGATGTTTCTGAGTATAGTAGACTTTGGAAAATTATCTCACGTGGAGAGACTTGGCATGGTGAGTTTCATAATAAGCGTAAGGATGGTTCATTATACTGGGAGCGTGCATCGATTTCTCCAATTCTTGATATAAAGGGAAATATTACAGATTATATTGCTATCAAAGAGGATATTACAGACCTGAAAGAGCAGGAATTACAGATTGATTATCAGAGTAGACTACAATCTATTCTGATAAATCTTGCTAGTGAGTATATAAATGCTCCGTTAGATAAGTTAGATGAGATAATAAATCGGTCTCTTGCTGAGATTGGGAGATTTGTTGAGTCGGATAGGTCTTATATCTTTAAATATGATTGGGAAAAGGATATTTGTAATAATACCTATGAGTGGTGTCGAGAAGGTATAGAGCCACAGATTGATGAGTTACAGGGGATACCCAATGAATTTGTGAAGTGGTGGGTAGATGCTCACAAGACAGGGAAGACTCTTTATGTCGAAGATGTCTTTGACTTGTCAGAGGATGACGGAGTTAGACAGGTTCTCGAGCCACAAGGTGTTAAGAGTTTAATGACAATTCCAATGTTTAGTTGTGGAGAGTGTATTGGGTTCTTAGGATTTGACTCAGTTGTCCACTATCACGATTACACAGAGAAGGAGGAGATGCTGTTGAAGATCTTCTCGGAGATGATTGTCAATGTTGAGAATCGAATTATGGCCGAAGAGAAGGTAGTCTTGAATGAGAGTAGATTTCGAGCACTTGAAGATAACTCAGAGTCGATAACACAGATTATTGGAATAGATGGGAAGGCTCTTTATGTTAGCCAGCAAATAAATCAGATTCTAGGATATAGCCCAGAAGAGATGATCGGGATGGAGAGCACATTGTCGCTTATTCATGATGATGATTTACCTATGATTAAACAAAAATTAGCAAAGATTTTAGTCTCTTCAGGGCGAAGAGATAAGGTTTTTTATAGATATATGCATAAGGATGGTCATTGGGTCTGGTTAGAGGCTACTGGTTGTAATCTTGTAGATCATCCACTTGTTGGTGGTGTATTCTTGACAATTAGAGATGTAACTGAGCAAAAGAGGATTGAAGCTGAGATTGTTGAGACTTTGAAAGAGACAGAGACTATGAATAAATTTATGGTCGGTCGTGAAGGGCAAATCCTCGATTTGAAGCACGAGGTTAATTTGCTTTTGAAAGAGCTAGGCAGAGATGTTAAGTATAAGAGTGCAGAAGGTGGTTTCTGATGAGAAGAGGTATAAACTATGCGTAGCTGTTATGGAGGAAGCTTTGAGGGGCAGAGTTCAGATGTATTGCTCAATGTAATGGAGAATATGGCTATCGGTATAGTCCTTGTTGAGATTTCGACTAAGAGGGTGCTTTTTATTAATAAGGTTGCACAAGAGATAACTGGCTATAATATGGATAATCTCGGAGATAAGACATCTTGTCAATTTTTACGACGAGATTCTAATTCTCCTTGTATGTTTGAGGATGGTTCAGAGAATCTATCTAGTGTAATAGATATTACAACATTCAGTGGAGGTAGCAAGACAATAAAGAAGTCGGTAAGTCTATTTGAGTATGCAGGGCAGAAGGTTATCCTTGAAGTCTTTATGGATTTGACAGATGAGAAGCATCAGGAGAAGAAGATTAAGAAGACTCTTGAGGAGTATGAACAGAATAAGAGAATAATGTTTAGTTTAATGGAAGATTTACAATCAACTGTAGAAAAAGAGCAGTTAATGAAGGCTAATCTTGAGCGTGTGGAGGCTGCCTTTGATAGCTCTACCGATGCTCTTGCAATTTCAGATTGTAATGGTAGGTATATTTTTAAAAATCAAATTTTTGTTGAGTTATTTGGGGATGCTGATAGTATTGATGAAGAGAGAGCTTTTACTGATCATGGTATATTGTTAGACCATATTCATAATACTAGCAGTGCTAGAAATTGGCGAGGACGACTAACACTTGCTCAGATAGGTGGTGAAAAAAAGCTTTACCAGGTTGTGGTAGAGAATCTATATTCTCAAAGAAATAAATTTAATGGTAAAATCTGGCGGATTTCAGATTTAACAGAGCAATTACTAGCTGAAGAGAGGGTTCAACGTGATCTGCGTGAAAAGACTGCGTTGCTTGAGAAATCAAGAAATCTTCAGATGAGTTTAATCCAGAAATCACTTCCTATGTTAAGGGAGTTCAGTCTACACTCCTTGTTTATGCCGTGTGAGCAGCTTGGAGGCGATTTCTTTAGGATTCGTAAGGGAAATAGCCTTAACAAACTGCTGATTCTCCTTGGAGATTGTACAGGCCATGGGGTACAATCCTCGCTAGATGCTTCAATCCTTACAAGTATTGTTGATTCAAGGCTCTATGCGTTATTTAATAATAGTCGAACAGATCTATTTTTGGAGGTTGTTAATCGTGAGTTCTGCTCTGTTGCAGAGGAGGATCAGTTCCCAACTATGTTTGTTGCAGTTATTGACTTGAACGATAACTCCATGTACTACTCAAGCGCAAATGGAGAGGTTCCAATCTTAATTCGTAAGAATAAGGTACTGGTATTGGATAAGCCCGAAGGTATGCATCTGAATCTATCATCAGATTCTAAGTATGAGAGAAAAAGCATAAATCTCATCGAGGATGATAAGATTTTGTTCTTTTCTGATGCAATTCTTGAGATTCCTCAGGGGGGTAATCTTCGACCAGGCTACCCATTCTTGCTGGGCTTACTTGATCAATTAAATCTTTCTAAGAGTTCAGGAAAAATTCTAGCAGAACTTCTTTCAGAGTTTAGAGCGAGTAATGGTGGTTTCCCTTTGGCAGATGATACAACGATAATTATGGTTGAGCATATTAAGCCGATAGCAAAACGATTTGATTATAACGAGCTATCTGGTTTTATGATAATGAGAGAGTTCTTGAAGAAGACTATGCTCAGATTTGACTACTCTCTTGATGAGACAGAACAGACTGAGATTGCTTTTGAGGAGATATTTATAAATGCCTTTACTCATGGCAATAGTGAGGATCTCTCTAAGCCTATTAAAACTGAGATAATTATAGATGCTAAAGAGGTGTTTATCTCAGTTACTGATTCTGGAGAAGGATTTTGTCACAAGGAGGTTCCTGATCCGCAGAGTGTCCTATTCCAGCTGTTAGAAGAGGATAATGAAGAGGAGTACACACACGGGAGAGGTCTGTTTGTAGCTAGACAATATGTGGAGCAGTTAATTTATAATGATAAAGGGAACAAGGCTACAATTTTGAAGCAGCGAAAGTCTAGCCATTACCTATTAGGTTGAAAATCGTATAATAAAATTTGAAATAGAAGTTTATATTTCATATGATTAGAATATATGCAATAAATGGAGAGTTATTTATGAAAAAATTAAAAGGTTTTGGTAAGACAATTGGTGGAAAGTTGATTATTACATTCTCGTCTATCATATTTTTGTCTATTATGCTTGTGTCAGTAGTTGCTTTAGTCATGATGGCTAATGCAATCAAGGATGAGTCTCTTAACAAACTTAAGGCAGTTCACTACGAGAAGAAGCATATATTGCACGATGAATTGAAGGTTGCAAAGAGTAATATAATGGCTATCGGAGATTCTAATGGTGCTAGATCTGCAGTCGAGAGATTTACTCGTTATCACAATGAGATGAATATTGGAGCAACCGAACCTTATGATATTAAGGGTACTACTTCAAGTAATGATAGTTTAACTGAATCCTATGAAGATATCTATCAAGACACTTATCTAAATATGCACAGATATATTGTGAATTTTGGATATCATGACATGTTTATTATATGCGAGAAACATGGTCACGTTATGTATACAGATGCTAGAGAGGTAGATTTAGGTACTAATCTTAGTGCTGGAAAGTATTCTGATTCAGGACTTGCTGAAATGTATAGAAAGGTTGTTCAGACAAATAAGTTTGTTATTGTAGACTTAAAGCCATATGCACCTTCAGGGGGTAAGCCTGCTATGTTTATAGGTGGCCCTATTATTGATAGAGATGGTTCGACAATAGGAGTTATAGCATTTCAGATGAACATTGAAATGATCAGTGAGGCCTTGACTGATTCAGAAGGAATGGGTCAGACTGGTGAGGTCTACTGTGTTGGTGAAGACCTACTTATGCGAACTGAGAGTAAGTTCATTGCCAAGGGAGAGACTGCTATCCTTACTCAAGCTGTAGATACAAAGGCGACAGAAGTTTTTGATAGCAAATCCTTAGAGAGATTTGAAGGTTCGTATCGTGATTATCTTGATAATTCTGTTGAAGGTGTCTATCAGATGCTTGATTTAAAATCAATCTTTACCACAGCTGATTTTGATTGGGCGTTAATTGCTGAGATTAGTACTAGTGAGGTTAATCGACCAATATATATATTGATTATAGTTATTCTTGTAATTGCATTTGTAATTCTTGGTGTTGCTATTGTTATTACATATTTCTTTGCGAGATCTATCTCTAATCCAATCAAACGCGGAGTTGCTATAGCTCAGGAACTTGCTAAGGGTAACCTAGATCAATCTGTGGAGACCTATTTGCTAGATCGCAAGGATGAGATTGGAATGTTAGCTAAGGCTTTTAACCACTTAATTGAGAAATTAACCGAGATTGTCTCTGTTATCCTAGGTGGTTCGCAGCAGATGGCAACAGCTAGTGAGCAGTTAGCTGCCGGCAACCAGAATCTATCTACACGAACTGAGCAGCAGGCAGCTGCACTTGAAGAGACCTCTTCGGCAATAGAGGAGATGAACGCTTCGATTAAATCAAATGCTGATAATACATCTACTGCGAATCAGCTTGCACTTGACACTGCTGAGAAGGCTAAGAATGGAACAGAGGCAGTTAAGAAAGCAACTGATGCTATGAATGATATCAATGATTCAAGTTCTCAGATTTCGGAGATAATTGAAGTTATCAATAATATAGCTTTTCAAACTAACCTTCTTGCATTAAATGCTTCAATCGAGGCAGCTAGAGCCGGAGAGCAAGGTAAGGGTTTTGCAGTAGTCGCAGTTGAGGTCAGGAAGTTAGCGAAACGGTCAGATAAGGCTGCAAGTCAGATTTCGACTATAATTAAAGAGAGTAATACAAAGGTTGCAGAGGGTGTTGATATTACAAATACTGCTAAGGCTATGCTCAAAGAGATAAATGATTCGACAAAGAAGGTTGTCTCATTGATTGGAGAGATTGCAGCATCATCACAAGAGCAGTTATCAAGCGTAGACCAGATTAATAAAGCTTTAACAGATCTTGATGAGAATACCCAGAAGAATGCTTCACTTGTAGAAGAGGCAGCTTCAGCCACTGAAGAGTTGTCATCACAGGCACAAGAATTTAACAGTAACATGGAATTCTTTAATATTGGTGATAAAAAGGTCTCTGTGAAGAAAAAGAGTAGCAAGTCTTCAGATCATGGTAAATCAGCTAGTAGTTTCCATGAGCATACAGAAGAGGGCAAGAAGGCAGAAAAGGCTGATTCTAAGCCAGCAAAGAAAGAGGAGACTAAATCAAAGAAGAAGCAAGAGTCTGAAGATGGTGATGATTATGACATCTTCTCAGATCTAGCAGATGAAAGTGATTTTTCAGAATTTTAATGCGGGGGATTAGATGAGTAAGAAAAATATTAATAAAGAAGCAAAGGTAAGTTTTACAGATGCTCTTGATGATGATGAAGAGGATATGTTGGTATCGCAGCTGAATATGGATGTTTCGGATCAATTTGTAATTTTTTCAATTGGTGAAGAGGAGTATGGCATTCCTATCCTAACGGTTCAGGAGATTATCTCATTGCCGAGTCTATCGACAATTCCTGGTTCTCCAGATTATATCCCTGGGATTATCAATCTCCGGGGGAATATTATTCCTCTCTATATCTTAAGAAAAAAATTCAATATGGATGATGTCGAGCTTTCTAGCAAGTCAATTGTTATTATTGTTGAGACTGGTACTGAGAATAAGAAGACAGTTGGCTTTATCGTGGATAATGTATCAAATGTTATAAGTATTGAGAAAAAAGATTTAAGTGATCCACCTGATGTGGATTTGAACATCGATGCCTCATACATTAAGCAGATTGGAAAGATTGCATCAAGGATGATAATGATACTTGATTTAGAGAATTTCTTTTCAGAGAATGAGAAGCTTGGTTTGGATAAGATTTCGGAGATGGCAATTTAGGAAGGTATGTTATGAAAAAAACGTTAGTCTTGGGAGATGTAAAATTTAAATTTTCTGATGAGGGATCAAGGCAATATATTCATAGTCATGATATTAAGGAGGCTTTGATTCTTCTTATTAAGTCTCCTGAGACTGATTCTGTAGTTATCTCTGTTGAAAGTATTGGCAGAGATAATATTGAGTTGTCTCTTAGATCTATTCGCCATCTTAATGCTACTATGAAGATTTTCTTTACAGATTATGATCGTAGATTTAAGAGTGAATATGAGGATGATGCAAATATCTCATTCGTAGATTCTTTTGAAGAGCTTGAGGTTGAATTAAACTCGTTGCAGTTCAAATCACGCAAGGCAAACAGGGTCTACTGGCCAGTAACTTCGCATTTTTATTGTGAGAAGCATTCTCAGAAGCATTATTCTGGTCTTGTTCTCTCCTTATCTTCTAAAGGGTGTTTTATTCATTTGATAGATTTGGAAGGGCTTAATTTTGGAGATCAGTTATTAGTTACAATACATTTTAAGGATTTTCAGTTTATTGTTGATGCAAAGATTGTTCGTCTTGTTCTGAACCAACATGAGGATGACTCATCTGGCATTGCAGTAGAATTCTCTAAGGTGACAATGCAGACTGAGAATTATATACAAGAAATTATAAATGAAAAATTGACTGGAGAGCTTTTTAGTCTTTTGGATTTTTAGCAGAGAATGTAGGTGTTATATGAAGCATAATGGGTTTTTGCAGGAAAATGATCATGAAATATTTTCTCAGTTGAAAGACTTCGCGACTACAGTTAGTGGCTACATAGATAATACAGATTCGGTTTTTTTTGATATATCTAAATTTTTACCTAAAATAGAGAAAAAAATAGATGATAACCTTATTGAAGCAAAGGAGTTAATTGACTTTATATTCTCTACAGATACAGAGAATAAGAAGTTTGGCGTGACACATGAGATAGCAGAGTTTCATCGCGAGCTAGAGGATGCGGTTTCAAGGATTCGAATTTCCGAGGGTTCTAGCATGTCGTTGATGGGAGAACTTAATTCATCGATAAATAATATTTCAAAATTGATTGATGACTTAACTGAAATCTTGGATTTTTCGGAAAATTTGAAGGTTTTTGCAATAAATTCTATTACAAATTCTCAGAAAATTGGTGTTCGTGGTAGTGGTTATAAGATTATTTCAGATCAGTTTATAAAGATTTCAGAGAAAATATCCAACTGGACTGAGAAGATTAGCCTTGAGGCTAGCTATATAAAGTCCTTGACTAGTGAGGTATCGGCTAGAATTGAGGAGCATCGGGGATCTTCTACTGCGCATTTTGATGAGGTTTCAACAAACTCTGCAGATATCTTGAAAAAGACTGAAAAAAGTGTCCATAATTTTTCTATAATATTAAATGATATTCTTGCTAGGGTAAATACTATAAAAGATCCAACCTACAATATTATGATTAAGATTCAAAGGCAAGATATTATCAAGCAACAATTAGTTCATGTAACTGAGATTATTGAAAATATTCTTGTTGTAATTAAGCACTATTCTGAGGATTTGGGTTTGCAGCAGAGTGATGATGAGAAGCTTTTAAATATCTACTCTTTGATAGATTTTTTGGTTAATTCTACAGAGAGACAGATGCGCAGGATTGCTGAGGATCTTGATCATATGCTTGATGAGCTTGATGCAGAGTTCTACAAGATGAAAAATTCCATGGAAGATATTGATGAGGACAAAGAGAACTTTTCTGATATGATCTTTGCTAAAGAGGGTGAGGCTTGTGCACCAATTATTAAGTTACTGTTTGAGTCTCCACGAAGTTTTATCTCAGCTTTTTCAAGTGATTACAGAGAGTTAATCAATCAGAAGTCTCAGATTCTGATTGATTATAGTAGTATTGAGAATAAGATTAGAGCTGAGAAGAATATTGCTTCTGATTTTCCTAGTATTGCAACAGAGCTAACAAATATGTTGATGTTATCAAAGATTGAGCAGGCTCGGTATAAATTAAATATTTCGGATAAAGATGAGTTTATGAGTGAGGAATTTGCGAATGTTACGCTCAAGGGGCTGTTGGATATTATCGAAGAGATAGATGCTTCTCACGTTGATATTCAGAAATCCCTAAAGGATGCTCAATCTGCGTTCGAAGCCCACAAGGCTGAGTGTCTAGAGATCGAGGATCATCTGCGCAAGTCTATATCTATTCTTGATCGAAGCGAGCAGTTGTTTTCTGATAATTTTAAGACAGTGATGGATTTGACTTCGGAGCTTGAGGATCAGATTGATGATTATATAAAGATGTTCAACACACTTCGTGAGATGAATCAGGAGATAAATCAGAATATAAATGTCTGTTCAGATCTACACCTGAAGATTCTAGACAAGGCGGAAAAGCTTGGCGGATTGTTAGACATCTCGGAGTGTCATTTTAAAGATGTTATCTTTAGTGAGATAATCCATAGATATACGGTAGAGGCTGAAAGAGCAACTATAGCAGAACATAATTTGTCGCTTGACATTGAGTCGTCTTCAGATGATTCAATTACTTTGTTTTAAGGAGGGTCTGTGAAAACTATTGTGATGGAAAAAGATTTAATTGTTATAACAATCCTTGATATATGGGAAAAGGTTAAAAAAGAGCTTTTGTCTAAGAGGAAAAAAGACCGGGGTGTTATCTTGGATTTCAAGGATGTGGTGAAGATGGATGGTGCAGGGATTCAGTTTTTACTTTTTATGTTAAAAGAAAAAGAGAGAGGTGAGATTCCTGTGGATATAAAGAATATTCCAGAAAAAATTTCGAAAAGCTCAGTTGTGCTAGCAAGTGGCCTTTTGGGTGAGGAGGATAAAAAATGAAGACAGTTTTTTCGGTAGATGATTCACCAACTGCTAGAGCTTCTGTTGAGTATATTTTATCAAAGGCTGGTTACTCCGTGAAGCAGGCTGATGATGGATCGGAGGCAATCAATCTGCTGAAGGCAAAGCAGGAGGATGTTAATTTATTTTTATTTGACATAAATATGCCAAATATGAATGGTATAGAGTTAACTAAAGAGGTGCGAAAAATTCCAAAGTATAGATTTACTCCAATATTAATACTTACAACTGAATCACAGGAGTCAAAAAAGTTAGAAGGCAAGGATGCAGGTGCGAGCGGTTGGATTGTTAAGCCGTATGAACCTGATAAACTATTGTCATTAATTAATAAATTTGTGGGAGAATAGCTATGAGTGAATCATTGCAAGAGATCTTTATCCAAGAAGCAGATGATAATATTGCATTTTTAGAGTCAGCTGTCTTTGAGATGGAAGAGTCTCCAAATAATGAAAAAGTTGTAAATGATATTTTTAGAGCAATGCACTCTATCAAGGGTGGTGCTGGGTTAGCAGGATTTACTGCGCTTAAAGATTTTACCCATCATCTAGAAGATCTGATGGAGCAGGTTCGAAATAAGACAAAAAGTGTTGATTCAGAGATAATATCTCTGATATTTGAGGGTATCGATGTCATTAAGGCTATGATTGAAAATATCAAGAATAGGGAAGATTCGACCCTTGGTATTGATACTGAGCAATATGTTGTCAAGATCGTCGCTCTTTTGCGTGGTGAAAGCTCAACTGTTGCACAAGTTACTACTGTCAGTAAGAACTCTGATTCCGAGCAGCAACTTTACTATTATCTTGACCTTGAGTACTATGATTCGATATTCTCAAGCGGAATTGATACATTGATGTTTATCAAGGATTTGGAATATCATGGAAAAATTTTGAAGTTGCATACAAATACTGATGGAATTCCAGATATTCTCTCATTTGATCCAGTAAAAAATTATCTTACATGGCAACTTTTTTACCAGACAAAATTGAATAGACAAGATCTTGAGGATATTTTCTGCTTTGTTATCGATGAGAGTCAGATAAAATTTGTCGAGCTAAATCCCATTTTGGATAATCCAAGTGAGCTTGAGAAATATTTAGTAGATGGAAAAAGTCTTGTTGATATAGCACCTGAGATATTTGCAGTTAAGCCAGAGGAGAAAGAGAGTAATCTCGAGGTTAGGTTAAGAAAAGAGGATTTGAACCAGTCTTCTTCTAGCTCAGATCCGAAATTGCAGATTACTGATGATGATTCGTTTATGAGGGTGAAGACTAGCAAGTTAGAGAATATTTTTAATACTATCGGAGAGTTGTTGATAAATCAGTCAAGGCTTCACATGTTAGTTGAGGATGGAGAGGATATTCTTGATGATGAGTTTTTGAATGTCTCAGATGCTTTAAAAAACATAACTGATTTGCTGCAAGAGCAGGTTACAGGGCTTAGAATGATAAATCTTGAGGGGACTTTTAATAAATATAAGCGTGTGGTTCGAGATCTTGCAATAAGTAACAACAAGGAGATAAAGCTCACAATCGAAGGAAAAAGTACAGAGTTAGATAAGAATATGATTGAGAAGCTTGATGATCCAATTAAACACATAATTAGAAATTGCGTAGATCATGGAATTGAGAGCTCCGAAGAGAGGATCAAGCTTGGCAAAAATCCTGAGGGGCAGATGTTGCTTTCTGCCCACCTAGAGGGTGGTAAGGTTGTTATCACCATCAGCGATAATGGTCGTGGAATAAATCGCGAGCGGCTTCTAGCAAAGGCGAAAGAAAAAAATATTGTTTCAGATGATGCAAGATTATCAGATTCCGAGATATTGAACTTGATCTTTCATCCAGGCCTATCTACTGCGGAGTCTGTCACAGATATCTCTGGTCGAGGGGTAGGTATGGATGTCGTTAAGTCCACGATAAATGAATTGCACGGGAATGTTACCGTGGAGTCAGAACCAGGTATTGGAACGACATTTAGGCTTTATCTACCACTAACTTTGGCAATCTTAGACGGAATGCTAGTTCGGATTGGTCGTGAGAAATATATCATTCCTACTCTCTCAATCTTAGAGATCTTCCGTCCTGAGGCTGGTTCTGTTAAGACAATTTCGTCAAAGGGCGAGGTCGTGCTATTCCGAAATGAGTATATCCCAATTGTTCGACTATATAAATTGTTCAAGCTTGAAAATACTGAGACAGATCCAGAAGATGCAGAGTTGATTGTAATCATGGATGGGAATAAAAAGGTCGCACTATTAGTTGATTTTGTCCAAGATCAGTTCCAAGTTGTTCTAAAATCTTTGCAAAAGAATTATCGACGTGTAAAGTTTATCTCTAGCGCAACAATCTTGGGCAATGGTGATGTTGCTTTGATCTTAGATCTTCAAAGCATAGTACATTATACAATAAAAGAGAAAAAATGCATAAACAATACAGTGCCAAGTATAAATCAAATATAGTGACAATCTTTGCTGGAGAATTCCATGCAAGCAAGAGCAGTGATATCTTTTCAACTGTGCTAGGTTCTTGCATTGCGGTCTGTCTTTATGACAGGGTAAATGGAGTCCGGGGGATAAATCACTTTATGCTACCCTTTAGCAAAGACTCCGAAGGTAAGAAGGATTTTACGCTTAGGAATGAAGAGTTTGAAAAGCGAGATCTCCGCTATGGTATTGCCTCAATGGAGAGTCTGATTGCTGCTGTTCAGAAGGAGGGCGGGGATAGACGAAATCTCAGAGCTAAGGTCTTTGGTGGCGGGAATGTTATTAGTGGAATAAGGCAGAGTGAGTTGAGCGTCGGAGAGAAAAATATTGGCTTTGTTAAGGCTTTTCTTCGATCTGAGAGAATCCCTATAGAGAGTGAGAATGTTGGTGGCAATTATGGAAGAAAGATGTTTTTTTTAAAGAATAATTATGCAGTTTTTATAAAAAAAGTTAGTATTGATTCTGCAGTAAGTCAGGAAGAGCTCTACTTTAAGCAGATTAGTGATATGAAGAGTAACGATGATGTAACAATATTTTAGGGGTGATTATGTATCAATTAAGTGACCGAACCTATAAGTATATTTCTTCAACTATATATGATTATGCTGGAATACATCTGCCAGAGCAGAAAAAGAATCTTATTGTCGCTAGATTGTCAAAGCGTTTGACAAGGTTAGGGTTTAGCTCGTTCGACGATTATGTAGAATTCTTGCGCCATGATGATGTAGATAAAAAAGAGTTTGAAAATATGGTCAACTCCCTGTCTACAAACTATTCACATTTTTTTAGGGAGAATCACCATTTTGAATTTTTAGAATCTGAAATTTTTCCTAAATTCTTAAATAAACATATGAATATCTGGTCTGCTGCATCCTCTACCGGTCAAGAGGTCTATTCTATTTTGTTTACTTTAAAGAATTTTGAGAGAAAGGTTGGTAAAAAAATCTACAGCCATTTCTTCGCATCAGATATTTCGTCAAATGTTCTCAAGACAGCAGCAAGTGGACTTTATAATTTTCATGACTCCTCTTCGTTAGATAAGAAGATTCTTCAAGAGTATTTTCTTCGGGGAGAGGGGAAGATGAATAACTTTATAAAGGTAAAAAAGCAATACACAAGTCAGATTAAGTTTCAAAAGATAAATCTAAAGGATAGCTCGTATAATCTCCCTAAAATGGATGTGATATTCTTGAGAAATGCTATTATATATTTTGATCATCCAACAAAGGCTGCGATTATCGATCATATGCATCGCCAATTAAATCCAGGAGGCTATCTTTTTATTGGGCATAGTGAATCTTTGTCATCGATAAGCAAGAAATTTAGAGTAGTCGGCAAAACAATTTACAGGAGAGAAGAATGAGTATCAAGGTATTGGCTGTAGATGATTCTGCTTTGGTCAGAAAGATGATAGGAGATATTCTCGAGGAGGCGGATGGGATTGAACTTGTCGCGACAGCTTATGATCCAATCTTTGCAGTTGAAAAGCTAAAAAAGCATCCTATAGATGTGATTATTCTTGATATTGAGATGCCAAAGATGGATGGGTTGACCTTTCTTGAGAAATTGATGAAGGTGAGACCTACTCCAGTTATTATTCTTTCTTCATTGTCAAAGAAGAATGCCTTAATTACGATGCAGGCCTTTGAGTTAGGTGCATTTGAGGTTCTAGAGAAGACAGAGGATCTCTTCAAATTAACAGAGATGAAGGATCTTTTGATAAACACTATTAAAAATGCTTCAGTTTCAGATGTTCGTAAGAAACTTGCTTCGAGATTTCAGCATTCTCGTGAAAGCTCTCCGAGAGCTCCGCAGAAGCTTTTTACTCAATCTCGAGAGACTACTGATAAGATTATTGTGATTGGGTCTTCTACTGGAGGAACAACTGCTGTCGCAGATATTCTTGCAGAGTTGCCGGCAGATACCCCAGGTGTGGTTGTAGTTCAGCATCTTCCGAGGTTGTTTTCTCAATCATTTGCAGATCGATTAAATACTAAGACTCACATGACAGTGAAATTGGCTGAGCATGATGAGATCATTAAGACAGGGTTTGTTTATGTTGCGCCAGGAGATATTCACTGTTCTATCAAGGCAAGTGGGGCTAAATATCTGATAAATTTAAGGGATGGACCGCGTGTTAACTACCATAAGCCTTCAGTTACTGTGCTTTTTAACTCTGTTGCGAATTTTGCAGGAAAAAACAGTATCGGTATCATGCTTACTGGTATGGGTGATGATGGTGCGATGGCGATGAAGAAGATGAAGGATGCTGGAAGTTATAATATTGTGCAGGATAGAGATACCTCTATTGTTTGGGGAATGCCAGGAAAGGCTTTTGAGTACGGAGCTGCGAGTGTTGTCTCTCCTCTCGAGAAGATTCCTGAGTATATATGCAAGTTTTTAAATGGAAAAAGGAGTTAGGTATGAGTATTGAGATTAAAAAGGTTGATGATTTTGTTGAAATAAGTGTAACTTCATCAGCTCTCACAATTGAGTTAGCAACTGAGTTAAAGGAGAAATTCTTGACATATTTTGAGAGTGGAGAGACGAATTTTCGTTTAAATCTTCCTGAGACAAGATATATTGATAGTTCTGGAATCGGAAAGTTGCTTTTTTTCAATAAAAAAATTGCATCAGTTTCTGGGAAGTTCGAGATTGGCGAGATAAATAGTGAGCTATATGATTTTATTGATTCTTTGGCTATAACAAAGGTTATCCAAGTCTCAAAACCGTTGGCATAGTAATTCAGGGATTGTGTTATTCGCAATCCCTGTGACTTTCAATCTTCTGCTTTTAATTCTATAAATATTGTGGTTCCCTTTTCAAATTCTGACTCAATCCAGATTCTTCCGTTGTGTTTCTCGACAATCCTCTTTGCAATACTAAGACCTAGTCCTTCACCCTGGTGGCTCTCTGTATTGCTTGCTCTGTAGAATATCTCCCATATCTTTTCAATTTCTTCTTCTTTTATTCCGATCCCGTTATCACTTACCGAGTAGGTTACTTTTTTGTAGGATTTTTTACTGGAGATGTTGATTTTTAGGGTTCTTTCAGGGTTGTGATACTTGATAGCGTTGCTGATAATATTTGAGAACAAACAGTTCAGCAAGGTTTCATCCCCATGGCAATTATCAAGATTGTCAGTAGTTATTATTGCTCGCAACTCATGTAACTGGAAGTTGCTTGCATCGAGGATGGAGCTAATCAGATTGTTCATATCAATTTTATCGATTTTTAGTTGAGCTCTTCCAGTGCGAGAGACTTCTAACAATCCGTTGAGAAGTGTGTCTATCTTTTCGACACCGGAGAAGATGTAGTTAAGGGTGTTAGGAATTTTTTCATTTAAAATCTTATCTAGCTGGGGTTGTCTCTCAGTATTTTCAGTAAGCTCTCTTACTTCTTGGATGTTTTTTTTCATACGCTGGCTAAACCCTTGGATATTGACAAGGGGTGATCTAAGGTCGTGTGAGGCTATGTAGAGGTAGTGTTCTAGCTCTTTGTTTTTTTCTATGATTGTTTGATTGATTTGCGTTATCTCTGTTATATCTGAAGCCACTGTCGCAAATGTGTTTTTTTCTGCAGAAATTACAGAAATCTTGAAGTGTTTATCAAGTGGTTGAAAATATTTTATATATGTTTGGGCTTTTCCACTTATGGCTACCTCTGCATATTCTTCGAGATAGGGAGCCTCATCTTGTCCATATACCTCTGTAGCTAATCTACCTACGGCTTGCTCTCTTGTTATGCCTGTTACATTTGTAAAGGCTGAATTGCAGTCTGTAATCCTGTAATTTACTGCATTTTCATTGTTATCAAATACGAGATCATGTATCACTACAACCTCACTCATTGATGAGAAAAGAGTCTTCAATTTTTTTTCACTAAGAGTTGTCTTTTTTTTCTCTTCTCGTATTCTTTTGATAAGTAGAAAAAGTAGTATTATAAAAATTGTTTGAATTATTAGCCCGAGACTTGTAAGAATGATTATTAGTTTATTTCTTGATGAAAGTTTTTTTTCTGCTATAACCTTATCAGTTACATCATTTATTATCGAAAAAAGTAAGGTTTGGTCTTCAAATTTAATCGGATATGAGAATACTTCTACATGCCGTTCTGTTCCATCAGCTAACACATGTCTAAAATTGAAAAAATTCCTTTTTTCAGATTTGGCCATCTCCATCTCTGTAAGAATCTGTTCTGGACTTAGTGCATTTATCTTGTTTATGTTCATCCCAGCTAGATTCTCGTATTTGTAGAATTTTCTTGCAGCGATGTTGGAGTCAA
>JAFGXN010000136.1 GCA_016936615.1 Spirochaetales bacterium
AGTTTCCATGAATGTCCCAGTGAAGAGCTGTTTTTTCCCTGAAAAAATAGCATCAATTGTCGACAAAGTCAGCGATTTGCCAAAGCGTCGAGGACGAGAGAGGAAAAAATACTTGCCCTCGCTAACCATCTTGTAGATATATGGAGTTTTGTCAACATAGAGATAGTTGCGCTGTATAATTTCATCAAAAGTCTGTATACCAAACGGGTACTTCGTCTTCATATTGATATTTTACTACTTATCGTAGGTTAAGGCAAGCATGAAAATTGGACATAGCCCTATGATTGAGAGCTAACAATCTAGATCAATGCTATAGCTCTTATCCTCCTCTTTGTTCACAGAATTTTTTAAGAAATGCAACATCCCCTGAATTGAAAAAGAATCTCTACCAACCCTCAGAAATTTTCTTGAATTTATTATTACATAGTAGTAAGATTTTTACAGGAAAATTAGGAGGAATTATGATTAAAGAGTCTATCCGAAAAATTTTTATTTTATTAGTGACTATTCTTGCTATTGCTTTGTCGGGATGTGATCCTGATGCTGCATTGGAAAAAACTACATATACAGTTGAGTTTAAACTTGATGGTGGTGTTAGAAATGGTGGTGGTGAGTTAGAGCAGACAATTCTGTATGGCCAATCAGCTGAAGCACCATCAGTGAGCAAGGAAGGCTATTCTTTTGTTGAATGGGATAAAAGTTTTGACAAGGTCAAAGAAAATCTTGTTGTTAATGCGGTCTGGGCGATAAATAAATATACAGTAACCTTTGACCTTGATGGTGGAAGTAGAACAGATGGTGGAGCTTTGTCTCAGACGATAGAGCATGGAGGAAGTGCAGTAGCTCCAGTTGTGAGTAAAACAGATGCAATTTTTGATTGCTGGGATAGGGGAATTACGAATATAACTAGTAATATCACAGTCAAGGCTGTGTGGATAGACTTGAAAATGATAACAGTGCCAGTCCCAAGTGGCGGGATAACCTTCCCAACAGGAACTTCTGATGATGGTACAGCAAGTGTGGATTATGTCTATCAAGTAGGGGAGACTCTAGTAACTTGGAGGATGTGGAAGAAAGTCTATGATTGGGCAACAAGTAGTGATAGGGGAACTGATATGTATCATTTTCAAAATCCAGGAAGAATGGGCTCTCATGATTCTGGAGAAGAGTTGCAATACATGACAGAGCTACATCCAGTAACTTGTGTGTCATGGCGAGATATCATAGTGTGGTGTAATGCAGTAACCCAGTGGTATAATGCAATGACAAGCTCTAATTTAGAACCTGTGTATAGATATAATGATAGCATAGTAAGAGATTCAAGAAATGATAATTCAACAGCTTGTGATAATGCAGAGGCAACTGCGAATAATGGGTTTAGATTGCCTATCGCAGAAGAGTGGGAACTAGCAGCACGGTGGAGGACAGATAGTACAAATACAGTCGAGGGATTTAACGATCCATGGTTCACAAAGGGTAATTCAGCAAGTGGAGCGACTGCGAATTATGAAGATTCCTCAGCAACTGGTGAAGTAGCTTGGTGTAATTTTAATAGCAGTTTGAGGACTCATCCTGTAGCTGAAAAGCAAGCAAAAAGTTTAGAAATATATGGGATGTCAGGGAATGTCTGGGAGTGGCTATTTACTGCAAGTGATTCTAATCGTCAGTTAAGAGGAGGTAGTTGGGCAAGTTCTACCCTTTACTCACAAATAGGCAACATCTATACGGGAAATCCCCACGATGTTCGTGAGAGTCGGGGCTTCCGTCTTTTTAGAACCCCGTAATTTTCTGCTTTCTTACTTTTTTACCTTCTTCTCCTGCTTCGATTTGGTGTGGGGGGAGGGAAGAAATTTTTAACCGCCCGCTACGCTCGATGAACGCGGATGAACGCAGAGGTTGAGTCCACAGAACTCAACCGTTCTGCAAGGGCAATTCGCCAGAATTGCTAAGCAGAACAAGCAGATAATATGGGATAATATGGGAGAGGATTAGGTAGGTATGGTCTATTGCCTATGTTTTTGTGGTGATTTATAAGTTTTAATTCATGCCTATGGATTTTATGAAAAATCTTTAGGCACGCCTGCGGTCTTACTTTAGCAAAAAAAAATCTAAGAAATTTTTAACCGCCCGCTGCGCTCGATGAACGCAGATGAACGCAGATAATATGGGAGAGGATTCTCTCAGTTTCAATAATAAATCGAGGAAGGAGGAAAGATTCTTTTTTTAAAATTTATCTGTTTACAATAGGCATACAAAGTATTCATATTTATCTATGAAGGTCATAAATTGGAATTGTGAAAAAAATCTGGAATTGATTCCGAGTCGCAAGGTAACGAAGATCTCCCTGGAGGATAACGATGAAAGATAAAGACAATTTGAATTTGGAAGAAAAAGAACTCCTTGAATCCTTTGACAATGGCGAGTGGTCGCCTGTTTCTGAAAAAATGCTGAAATAAAGCGATACTCCAGCTATGCAAAAGAGAGCCTGAAAAAGGATAAGCGAATAAATATCAGAATTTCAGCTAAGGATCTAGAATCTATACAAAATATTGCAATCGACGAGGGCATTCCATATCAGACACTGATATCAAGTCTTATTCATAAATATGTAACTGGTAGGATTGGGTAGTAGGTTACAGCTTCAGCGCTTATTTCACTTGTCACCTAGCAGTATTTGAAGAAGATATAATCACTATAATTAAAGCATTGCTAGGTACTTTAAATCTTGCGAGAAAAGAAAAAGTCTTGCAGATAAGCACGCATTATAGTATATTTAAAAGGAATCTGTTTAATTTGGCTAAAATTAGAACAAGTAAGCTGATTTAACAGTCTTTGCCCAAGAAAGTTATTATTATGTTAGAGGAGAAAAGGATGAGAATGGCAGAAATTCCGCAAATAGCTGAACTAAATAAAGCAGAAAAAATTCTATTAATAGAAGAATTGTGGGATGAAATTTCAATGGATGACGAAGATATAACTGTATTAGTTTCGCACCAAAAGGAACTAGACACTAGACTTAAGAATTATAGAAATAATCCAAATCAGCTTTTAACACTCCAATCATTGCAGAATAAGATTGCAAAATCGAAATGAATTTCCGCCTATTGTTTGCTCCAGAAATTGAAGAAGATCTTCTTGAGGGATACCATTGGTATGAATCTAAGGCTAAAGGTTTGGGTGAAGATTTTTTAAGAATTTTTTATGCATTATCATCTGAAATTGCTAGAAATCCAATGATCTATCGAAGAGTATATGCTGATTTCCGTCGGAGATTACTCAAACGATTCCCGTATTCAATCTATTTCCTAGTTGAAGATGATTTGGTTATTGTTTTTGGTTTGTTTCATTGTTCTCGAAATCCTCAGAAAATCATTGAAATGCTTAAATTAAGAGAAAATCCATAAACTAGGAATTGTAAACACATCCGTAAAGTTAATATTTCTTAATTCTGTGATATAGAATTCTTATAAAAATTATTCATTTGCCCCTCTTCTGTCTCAACTTCTATTCCACTTGTCACCTAGCAGTATTTGAAGTATAATATTTATATGGTAATTGCATTTGAAGATGTCAAAAAAAATTTATTGTCTTTTGAAAATAAGTTTAAGGCCTTAGGAATAACTAGGGTCGGTATCTTTGGTTCAGTTGCTAGAGGTTCTAATTCAGAAAATAGCGATGTTGACATTTTAGTAGAGTTATCTGACAACTCTGAGTTAACACTTTTTTCATTAATCGGACTAGAACAAGAGCTTAGCGCTGCCTTGAATTGCAAGGTAGATTTAGTCCTGCGCCGTGATCTTCGGGAAGGGTTAAGAGAACCTATCTTGGCTGAGGTTCGCTATGTCTCGTGATATCTATGTTGATTATTTGAAAGATTCGCGACAATCCTGTGAGATGGCAGGATAAAACTAAGAAAATTTTAACCGCCCGCTTCGCTAGATGGACGCAGATGAACGCAGATAATATGGGAGAGATTAGGTTGGGATGGTTTTCTTGCCCAGGATTTTATGGTAATTTACAAGCTTCAATTCACGCCTATGAATTTTATAAAAAATCTTTAGGCACGCCTAATATCTTACTTTCCCAGAGAAACGGCAGGAAAATACAAAAATCTCCACCAATCCCCAGTATTTTTCTTGAATTATTCTTCATATTTTAGTAATATTTTCATAGAAAAAATTAGGGGATATTATGTTTAAGGATTCTATGCGAAAAGTTCTTGTTGTATCAGTGGCTATTCTTGCCATTGCTTTGTCGGGATGTGATCCTGATGCTTTATTGAAAAAAACAACATATACAGTTGAGTTTAATCTTGCTGGTGGTGTTAGAACTGGTGGCGGTGAGTTAGAGCAGACAATTCAGTATGACCAATCAGCTGAAGCACCGGCAGTGAGCAAGGAAGGCTATTCTTTTGTTAAATGGGATAAAAGCTTTGACAAGGTCAAAGAAAATCTTG
>JAFGXN010000137.1 GCA_016936615.1 Spirochaetales bacterium
CCCGCAAGACCCGACCCGCCAAAGGCGGGTGGCGCCCATACATCTATCTCCGACATCTATCTCCGACATCTATCTCCGACATCTATCTCCGTGACCTAACACCGTGTATTCCGTGTTCTTAGAATTCAATCCTCCTCGCATCACCCACGCAGGGGCAGAAGTGTACTTCTGCCTAACGCACACTAAAATTCACCGACTGCGTGTAATCCCCCGCTTTGACCTGAACTGTGTATTCAGCTGGGCGGAGCGATAGTGAGATGCGCTGGCTGCCGGTGGCGGTGGTGTGGAGGGTGCCGTTGAGGTAGATTTCGTAGGTGGTGGAGAGGCCGGCGGTGATTTTGAGGGGGACGGCTTGCATGGTGCTGGAGAGGCCGGTGCTGTAATAATAGACAGCCTGGGGGATGGGTTCGACGATGGTGGGGAGTTCGCCGCTGGTGGAGCTGTATGCGAGGTTGTTGGAGGCGATCCAGTCGGAGTATTCGACTGGCAGGCAGATGCCGCTTGCGGTGTGGAAGTCGCACTCCCCCGGAATGTTGCCCGGAACGAATTTTTCCATGTAGGTGTGCGGACAGTGGGGGCTGGCGGGTTTGCCTGAGAGAGTGCAGGTTTTGACTAGGGTAAAGCCTTCGAGGTCGGGGAAAAATTGCCCGTCTTCGATGTGTTTTTTTAGGAAATTACGCAAGATGTTTGATGGGATTGAGCTTCCAGGCTGGCCGATTACGGTGTCGCCTGAGAAATTGCCCATCCAGATCCCGGCTGTGAGTTGGGGGCTTGCGCCCATTGCCCAGATGTTGTTGAACTGGTTGGAGGTGCCTGTCTTGTAGATCGCGTCAAATGAGCTTGAGAAGATGTTTGCATAGCCGAAGCCTTGAACCCGGTGGACACGGTCTGAAAGGATATCGCGGATTAACTGTGCCTGGGGTTTTTCCATGGCTGAGACTAGCTTGGGTGTGGTCAAGTCTGCCACGTAACCGGATAATTTCTTGGATTTTTTGGAAAAAATTTCAGACTCAGGGTATTCAATTTTTTCCAGAAAACGAAGCTTTGCATAGCTGCCATCATTCACAAAGGCGGTATACCCCTGTGCCAGCTCATAGAGGCTGACTTCGGCATTTCCCAGGGCAAGGCCCACCCCGAGGTTGTCCTTCTGCTCGACTAGCGAGTCGAAACCCAGACTGATCAGCCGGTCAGCGAAATTAGCCACCCCCAGCCTCTGCAGTGTGTAGACTGCCGGGACATTCAGCGAAGATGCTAGTGCTACTCGCAGCCGCACCGGGCCTGAGAAGCGGTTGGTGAAGTTCATCGGGGTGTAGACTTCGCGTGTGCCAAATGCCATCGGGATGTCGGGTAAGACCTCGGAGGGGGTAAAGCCTTTTTCCAGTGCCAGCTCGTAGAGAAAAGGTTTGAGCGTCGAGCCTGGTTGCCGCTGAGCTGTGACACCGTCGTTCTGGCCAGAGGTATCTTCGCTGTAGAAGTCTGCCGAGCCGACGTAGGCGCGTATTCTGCCGGTTGTGGTCTCCACGGCAAGGCCTGCCCCGTTTGAGATTCTGTAGGCAGCCGAGGACTGGACTTTGTGCGAGATCAGCTCCTGCATGGTCTGCTGCATCTGGGTATCAAGGCTTGTTATTATTTTTGCACCGGAGAATTTCAGCTCCGGGCTTATGTTTTTTTCGACAAAGTTGCAGAAATGGGGTGCGGAGAAGTCGCGGCGGTAGTCGTCCATCCCCTGACGTGCAGCAGCGATGGCGGTGTCGAGTCTCTGCGGGGAGAATGATAGGCTGCTGCGTTCTAGCAGTTCTAATGCGCGCTGGCGGAGGATCGCTGGATTGTTCTTCGGAGAGTAGTAGCTTGGCGAACGGGGGATTATTACCAACAGTGCTGCCTCCTCGACTGTCAGAGCAGAGATATCTGCCTGCAAGTATCGTGAAGCTGCGCTTTTGAACCCTTCGACATTCTGACCGAACGGTAAGTTGCTAAGCCATATTGAAAAAATTTCATCTTTTGACAGGTGCATCTCCAGTTTCATGGCTAGGAATGCCTCCCCGACCTTGCCGCCTAGCCCCCCGTCATGCGGCTTTAACAATCTGGCAGCCTGCATGGTAATCGTTGAAGCACCAGAGACAATCTTTTTACTTTTTACATAATCTTTAGCTGCACGCCCGACAGCAAGGAGATCAACGCCGATGTGGCGGTTGAACCTTTTATCCTCACTGGTCATGAGAATCTGCGTTGTCTGCCATGAGATCTGCTTGACGTCGCAATATTCGCGCAGCAGCCCGTCTTCGAGTGCTACGACCCGCAGAGGATAGCCTGAATTGTCGCAGATTACGGAGCTGTATTGCCGTGTCTTTGCGGCAGAGATTATCTCCCCCGGAATCGCTAAGTATGCGAGGAGGCAGATGAGTGCGGCAAGAAGAGTAATGCGCAGCAGAAAGTTTAGTTTTTTAAGAAAAAGATATTTTTTTTTGTACATAATCACCTAAGAATCAGCCTATAGACCGGTAAGATCTATAGGCATTTGTTTAATTATTTTATTGTAAAAATTCGTCCCTCTGAACGTCCGAAGACTTCGGATTCGTCGATTACCTCGGCAAATGCTGGAGGTGTCGGGTATGTTCCGGGTGTTGTTGCCCTGAACAAGAAGTCTAGTGTCTGCTGTCCCCGGTAGAAGGTCATGAATCTGTATGTTACTTCATTTTTGTAGATTACCTTCTCTGGGCGGATTGAGTATGCGTAATATGAGAAGTAGTCATAATACAGGTATCCTTCGTCTACGTACTCCTCTTCATCGCCATATTGTTCATCCCGTTTCCAGCTTCTGTTATCTGTGTTACCTTTGTCCTCGTATGTGCCTGATGTGACAAATGATGAGTTAATGACATCACAGCCTGATGGTACTGGAACTCGCAATCCTAGATTGTATCTTGTCTTTGATGAGGTCAAAACTACCTTCATTCTGTAGGTTTTGCCAATATCAAGAGTATTGCCTTTTACTATGTTTCCATCGAGGTCTGAGATCTGGGCGAAGACGCCGATTCCCTCATCTCGTGCTTTTATCAACTCTGCTGGCAGTGCATAGACAAAGTTTGCTGAATAGAAGACTTTTCCCTCACTCTTGCTCTCAAACTCGAATGCAAGTGGTGTATCTCGTTTGACTTTAGATAGTGGCTCTTCGAAAATTCTGAACTTTGATGAGGTAAATCCTGAATCTCCGACCTTCAAGGTAGCTTCCATCAATTTGCTACCATCAAGTCTAACCTCTGCAACAACATCTTCTGTCATGCTCTTACTCTTGTGGTAGATATCAGCTGCGGAGATCAAGTATTCTAGCCCTGCGCTTGGGTAATTCCAATGTCCGTATTTCAGGTAATTTGAGATTGTTGTTGTATATCGGACAAACATGTCGTCGATGGATTTCAAGTTGTAGTGCAGTCTGCATAGCAGTGATAAACTCTGAACTGGGTTATAGAAATATGACCAGGTCTCATAGGTATTTACAAGGTCGATAGATCTTGTACCGACTTTGATGAACTTTTTAACTCTACCTAGAACCTTCTCCGCATCCTTTGTATATCCATTCTCATAGTATGCAAGTCCTAGATAGAGATAGCCGTCAAGACCTAGCGCGTCTTCGTTTTTCATTGCCTTATCGGCTAGCGTCTTTACATTTTCACCATAAAGTGCCCTTACATAAATCAGCTTTGGCATAAGCCATGTGTTAAAATCCTTATCTGAATCAAGAGAAACAAGGTATTTGTATAATTTGTTCTTATCCCCGTCTGAAACTGTCTTAAGATTTCTCAATGAAGCGTAATGCAGGAACTCTGCTGTTGCGATTGAGATATATGGGTCGGATTTCTTTGAATGCCGTGGATATAGATTGATTCCACCATCTTTGTACTGATAATATTTAACCAGATCTGCAAAATCTTTGATATCTGAGTTGTCAAATCTCTCACCGATTGCTACTTTTGATAAGTTAGCACCGAACAACATATCTGGATATGCTCTATACATATAATCTGTATAACTAAATGGTCTATAGCCAAAATCATTTATGTATGAGATACATGAATCAAGCGAGCTGAAAGGATTATTTGTCAGAGATATTGTTATTCCGCCATATCCTGGATCGAGTGCTGAAGGAAGCATGAATCCCTCAAGAGAGATGTCTGAAACCTCGCCAGTAGCTTCTTCTGTTGCTGTCGCATCTGCTTCGCCATCCCCTTTGTATTTACCAGCATAACCAGCAATAGTAAAAGATTCCTTTATATGTGGCTTGCGAATTTCAATTTTTTCCCTAAGCTTCTCTTTCAATACATCTGACTCAACGATATATTCAATATTTGCAACTCCCTCTTTGACTGCCTGGAACTCAAATGGCAGTAATGTTGTCTCGCCTGCTTTCAATTTTATAGTCTTCTTGGCAGGTCCGCTCAATTTCAAGATATCAGAACTTGCTGTAATTGAGATATCCCAATCGCTTTCTGTCAGGTTGGTCAAAATTACACCCATCTCGGTGGTATCTCTCAACCGTAGCGCAAGAGGCTTAGCGGTACGCACTGTTATTGGATTTCGGACAAAAAGTTCATGCTCTCTGTAGCCGAATTTGTTTCCGTCGACGACAAAGGCGGTTGATCTGTAGGTTGTCAATGTATCTGGGAACTTAAACTCAACGAGTGCACAACCATTCTCATCAGTAATCACCATTGGCTCAAAGACGGCTAGCGGATTAAAATCCTCCCTGACCTTATCTTTGCCTGCATCACCGCCTGCAAGATCTTTCACGTCATAGGTAACTGGATCTATCAACAAATTTCTGGAATCTCCGCCAATAACTGCGTGCGGGAATTTGCCTGGATCATAGAAGAATGAGACTGGTTCTGGCACGTGATAATCTATCAAGTCTAGGACGCCCCGATCTACTGCGAGGAATGTTATCTCAGCCCCGCTTACTGGCGCGCCATCCCGTGTAACACAGACTTTTACAAGCCCTTTCTGTCCCGGCTTGAAAATTTTCTGAACTGGGATAATCTCTACTTCGAGTTGTTTCTTCGCTGTATCGACAAGGACAGCTGTCATTCCGAAGTATGACTTTGGTTTGCCCAAATCTGGCTCATAATATGTCTTTGGCGGCTCGCCTGTTCTGCTTGAACCTGTTGCAACACTGACATAGAAGACAGGCAGATACTCTTCCTTAACTGGAATTTCAAGCATCTGAGACTGTTCATTTAATTTTATTATCTTCTCTTCAAGAATACCTTCACGTTCAATTGTAAGCAGGTACTCTCCGGCTGGAAGTGGCGATTTCATGAAAATTCTAGCTGTCTCACCTGGCTTGTAGTAATCTTTCTCAGGGACAAGATCTATTCCGGTTGGATTATCTGAGGCCCAGTAGAACCAGCTTCCGCCTGTAGCATAGAACTCAATCTGCGTAACTGCCTTTCTGCCTTTATCATCATCTGCAGTAATCTCGAATTTATATGCTCCTCCATCTTTTGGCGTAAAGCTGAAAGTTGAGAATCCACCACGTGTAATATTTACCTTATCAGTTAACTCTTCTACCTCTTCGCGAACCCATCTGTAGTTGATATTGCCATAGACACCCTGTTGCTGAATCTCTTTCCACTGGTATCTGATTACTTTTACATTTGCAGTTACTGCTTTACGGTAAAAATCACCATCAACCCCGGCTGTCGCAATGGAAAAGCTCATCTTATCGCCTTTCTTCACATAACGTGACCACCATGTCTGCTCGCCAGCAGCACCGATTCTGGCTCCGATATAGAATTCTGCAGGATGTACAGTAACTGAGGCTCGAGTTGCAAGCTCCTGACGGCTCTCATCGACTGCGGAGAACTCTACATCGTATTTTAAAGTCTTGCCGACAACAGAACCAGCTGAAGTTGTTACTTCAAGATCAGCTGAACCATCTACACCAAGCTGGCCATTTGATTGAGCCACAGTATATCTTTGGATATAGGCATCAGGACCAAAAGAGAGACCTTTCAATCTGTTATTGACTGGAGTAAACCTGCCACCATCAACTACCCAGAAATAGGAGTAATCGTTGCCCTTCATCTTTCCACCAGAGAGATATTCAGCTTCGCCTTTCAAGGCAATCTTATCTCCTGCAAGAAAAACCCCATCTGGCTGCTGTATCTTGACCTGGAACTCAGCACGCTTAAACTCTGCAACCATATAATCAATGTAAAAAGAATTAATTCCATTGGAAATTTTTATAAAATACTGACCAGGCTTTGTAGTCTCAGGAATCTTGAAAGTTCCATGATATGCACCTGAATCAGATAACTGCTTAGTCTCAGAATAATTGTACTCCTCGTTTCCATTACCAAAGCTTGAAGTTAGAGTTACTGAACCACTTGCAGGGGTATACTCGCCTACAGATCTTGACTGAATAATTCCCTTAAAAGATAAACTCTCTCCTGGTTTATACAAGCCCCGGTCTGTAAAACCAAGGTTATAAGTCCTAGATTTCTGAACATGATAAGGAGAGTCGCTGGAATACAATCTATATCTCCATCGGTTATGACTATCCCCCGGAGTAAAGACCACAGAGTCTGTATCCTTTGAGACTTTTACTACAAGACCTCGCATATAAAATGAAGCAGTTTCAAACTTATATCCTCCTTCAACACGTGAATAGGAGTCACTATATGGAAAACTTTCAAAATCAATTACTGCTAATCCATCAGAATTTGTCTTAGCTGAAAGACCTTTTCTATCTGTACTATAAAAAACCTCAACATCAGCATTTGCAACTGCCTTACCGGTAGACATACTTTTTACATAGATAAGAATCTTGTTATATCCATAGCGGACAGTAACACCGAGGTCTGTTACCTGAAGAAGCAGGTCACTTCGAGAGCTATAATAATCTTCCTCAGATATATTACTCTTGTTTTTTTTCCAATAAGGAATATATCTAATATGAGTACCAATGTAGGCAGCGCCAAACCCCTCATCATTTAGAAGTTTACTAAAATCATTAAATCTAATATGCTTAGTATTAGGAATTTGATTAAGATCAAACGATTTCATGCTTGGAGCTTTAAAAGACCGAGGATGATCTACCTTTGAAATAGCAGAAAAACCATCGACAACATTCTGAAAAGAGTATGCGGTCTTTGCTGGAAATCCTGCCTCAAGAATTCGGTAGCCTGAATCTTTGAAATGAACAAAGGTCATTGCACTTCCAACACTTATTGTTAGGTTCTCACCCTTTGTTAAGGATCTGCCATAGATATCTTTGATGTTTTTTGTAAAACTGACTGAATACTCGGTATCATAATCAACTGGCAGGTTAAAAACCTTTATTACTCCACCCTGCACTTTGACATAATCACTCATGTCAGCGATGCCAAATGATGTTGAAAGATTCCCAAGAACTGTAGCCTTGTCGATTGGATGTGAGAAATAGAGATACAGAGGATTAGCATCATTCTGATCAGAGTCAGAATAGCTATAATTGTAATTACCGTGGTCTTTGAAGATAAAAGGCTTGATTGTGTTGAAGGTCCTAGCATCGTTTGCAGTTGTCTTATTTGACAGAGCATCTGGCGCAGCCCCGGCTTTCATCGTGATTTTTACCTGAGAATTCTCTGGGAAATCTTGTGCCACAGTGATTATTGCACTACGGTTGAACATATTATCATTCTTGGAAAAAGCTTGATGTCGCTCGAATGTGAAATCATAACTCTTATTCTTGCACTCTACTGTAATGAATTGTCTCATGTACTCAAGGTCAAAGGGATATGAGAGCTGGAGAAGATACTTCTTTGCAAGATGGATCGGCATATCATTGGCGTTGATGTATTCACCTGACTCGGAATATGGATAACAGGCAGTAATTTTAATTTTTTCCGTATAGAAACTAAAGGAAAAATTTTCACTTAGAGTCGCACCTGAGAGTGATTTGAACTTCGAAGCGTCAATGCTGACTAGATAATTTCTCAGTGGCATAATTGTATCCGAAGGTTCGAAGCTGAGCATCTTCGAGCCGTACCAGCGGAATGTGCCTTTAACCTCAGGTTCAATTGTAACACCAGGGAACGAGGTCATTGGATCACCAAGCTTAGATAGCGGAACAATTGCCTTAGAGAAGACAAAATAGATTGTTGGCTTTTTGGTCATCTCATTAGGTAGCTCACCCTCTGGTCCGAAATCTACAATCTCAAGCGGCTTCCCGTCATCTACAGACTCAAAGGGTTCCATGTCAAACTTTGATGGATCAAAATAGTTTACCGTGATTGCTGAGACATCAGAATCTTCCCGAAGCTCACCTGCTATAGCGACCTCAGACTGATCCTCAAAATAATCTGGCTGATTCATGTTAAAATCAGAATAATCATAGCTTACTGTTGTCATTGATTTAGACTTCATCTCTGACGAACTTTCATCTTCTTTCGAACATGAAAAGACAACAGACAAAATTAAAAATAACGCTAATCCTTTTTTAAAAAACGACATATATCTTCCTCCATTTTTAATTAAAAAAACAAAACACCCTATTTTTTAATAATAATATAATTACAAACAAATTAAAACATCTTTTTTTGCACATTATTTCAAAAATTAGCACTTGACCTACAAAAGAAACCATTTTATTCTAAAAGTAATCATAAAGAAACACAAACATACAAAAAAGTGTGGGCTGGAGGAAAGATGAAGGAATGGAAGACTTTAGACAGAGAATCGCGAATCAAGGCTGCTAACGGCAAGGAATTTGATATTGTGATAATCGGTGGTGGTATTACAGGTGCAGGAATCGCTAGGGAGGCTGCACTGCGAAATTTAAGCTTTTGTATAATTGAAAAAGAGGATTTTGCTTTTGGAACAAGTTCAAGGTCATCGAAATTATTTCATGGCGGAATGAGATATCTAGGACAAGGCGAGTTTGGATTAGTTAGAGAATCGACAACAGAGCGAAACTGGTTGGCATATTCAATTCCAAACTTGGTCAGACCATTAGGATTTTTATACAGTTCATATGAGAACTCGAAAGACTCTCCTTTTATGGTAAAATTTGGAATCACATTTTACACAATTTTAAGTGACTGGTTCAGCAAGTACAAAACTTTCAGAAAATCTCGAGTCATGAAACCGAAACAGGTTGAAGAGTGGGAACCTGAACTAGCTCAAGAGGTTGACGGTATCGGCAAGATCAAGATGTCTGGGTTCTACTACGACACTAACTGCGATGATAGCCGTGTAACACTTGAAACAATTAAGGATTCATTGATTCTACAAAAAAATTCTGAAGCTTTCAGTTACTGCAAGGTTAACAAGGTTGAAGGAGATGCGGTAAAAACTGTCTATTTCGAAGATGCAATTTCAAAAGAGACTTTTTCTGTAAAATCAAAGGCGGTCGTAAGCGCTACTGGAATCTGGACTGACCACTTGCTAAAGACTATTGGAGCTGAGAGCGATAGAATTTTCCCTACAAAGGGAGTTCATCTTGTCGTGGACAATGAGCAGTTAAAAAATCATGCAGCACTCGGAATCAGACACCTAACTGACGGAAGATTCTTTTTTATCCTAAAAAGAAACAACCTATCAATTATCGGAACCACAGATACAAAATATCCGAAGGATGAGCCTACTCTAGACTATCCTTACTGTACAAAAGAGGATGCAGATTATCTACTTAGCACAATCAACAAGATGTTCCCACATGCTAAGATCACCTACAAGGATATAATCGGAACATGGGCAGGAGTTAGGCCTCTAATCAAACCAGCTAACGCAAAATCAGAGAGTGATGTCAGCAGAACACATGAGATTTTTGAAGAAAAAGGCGTAGTCAGCATTGCAGGTGGAAAATCTACGACACATAGATACATGGCAGAAGAGTTGATTCACTACCTAGAGAAGACTGGTAGAATTGCAAAACAGGATAAGAAGCTAATGAAAAAAGGCTTCAGCAAGCAACCTTACCTTTTCTCATGTACTAGAAAAGATTTTGACACAATGGTCAATAAAAATAACCTAGACATGGTTGGTAGCCCAGAACAGCAAGAGTACCTATGGCAACAATATGGTAAAGGTGGAGTTGAAATCCTATCTACAATTGCTGCAAATCCCGCACTTGGAGAGGAAATTGTCGCTGGAAAGCCATATAGCCTAGCAGAGTTTGAATATATTGCAAAATATGAGCAGCCAGTTCATTTAAAAGACATGCTTGTTAGAAGAACTGAGGCTCAGTGGCGAGTACACTGGTCAAACCAGAAACAACTTGCAGAAGCAGTAGCCCCAGTAGTTGCCAAAGCAAACAACTGGACAAAAGACCAAACCGCTGCAGAAATCAAAGACTACCTACAGTATGTCTACGACTCAGTAGCATTTATTCCCGGAGCAGAAGCACTAACAAAGTAAGACAATCGACGTGGGTAATTTAAGTTGAGGTACACCTCAACTCCTGCGTGGGTAATGCGAAGCGTTGCCAGCAGGAAGCATTGCCAGGAGGACAAGAAGAAAATTGTAGAATTAGGAAGAAAGTCTCACACAAAGGGGATTAGGGAGATATTTCCCCCGGAGAAGTAATTTTCCGGGGGCTTTTTAGTTTGAGTTCGAAGAACTCAAACATCCTGCCAGGGCAGTGTACTCACTGCTAAGCAGGATAAGCAGGGTTGAGTCCACAGAACTCAACCGTCCTGCCAGGGCAATTCGCCAGAATTGCTAAGCAGGACAAGCAAGTTTGAGTTCGAAGAACTCAAACATCCTGCCAGGGCAATTCGCCAGAATTGCTAAGCAGGACAAGCAGGGTTGAGTTCGAAGTTCGATCCAGCTACGCCTCTTATTAAAGCGTACCAGAGCTGGTTTTTTTATTTAAAAAATGAACTATAACAAACCACACCTTAATTTTAAAGATCAAATAGATTTGCTCATAACTCAACTTTAAGATTTTGGACTAAGCAAAGTAGATGAAATAAGTCAAAATTTTACCCTTCAAGACCCAACTGAAGCTAAAGTTCTCTTAACAAAGGTTCGCAACTCTCATCACCATCATGGCTTCAATCTCATTTCATATCAACAAAATATCCATATACCCAGCCCTCAGTGCCATCTTTCAATCTCACCTTAAGCCAGAATGCTTCCATCTCTCCGATCTTCTGCTTCTCCTTGCTTCGACCGATTATCTCGACAATCTCATCCTTATCAAGATATTTCACAGTCAAACTGCTGAGATTAGGCTCAGTCCGGAGTCTGACGCGGAAATCATTGAGGATTCCAAAGACAGGTTTATGATCATATTCGTCAACAAATAAACCTCTGACCCAACCGATGGTGCCATCAGATAATTTTATCTTAAATACATGCCCGGAATAGTAAGATTCCGCAAACATAGATCTATCTACAATCTCAACAATAGTACCTATAGGAAGGACTCTTGAATCATCTGATGATAAAACTTCATTCTTCTGTAGAATTGCTTTTTCTCTATTTATAACACCGTAATAGATATCAATACTTTTATAAATTTCAATTTCCTTTTCGTCTGGCATGCTATAAACCTGATTAGACAATATCCATCCTTCCCTGCCATCCCTTTTTGCAACATAAAGCCATGAAACCTGCTCTCCATCTAGCTCGAAAATATTAGACTCACGCTTCTTAACCCAGACATAATCATCTTGATAATTATATCCACTTAATTCAGCATCTAACCTAGCTTCTTTGTACAACGGAATTCGATTACCATCTATTCTTACAATTTCTTTCTTGTTGGCACCTAATTCTTCCCACCAAGTATTTTCAATTCGCCACAGCTGATACTTCCTATGAGACATATCAACTGTAGTAAAATATAGATCACCATTTGAATGAACAGCCCCATTATATTTTGCATGAAAAAAATCTCCACCAGAACGATAATCAGCTATCTTGCAATAATCATACATAACTGCACCAGGATAATATTTATACAATACTTTTTTTTCCCATGGATCATAAACAATAAAATAAAGTTTTTTTTCTCTCACAACAAATTCACTTTCCAGTCTATCTGAATAAGAATAAACTGCGAGAACATAAGATAACCCCTTAGAATCTGTTCCTATTTTCCATGATTCCCCCGGATAATACTTAAGTCCAGTATTATCAATCCTCTCAAAAGTTGATGAATCAAATTCATCAGAAGGATTTACAAACTCATCAGAAAAATTCAATTTCTCTCCGAGCCCTTGATTAAGCAATTCATGAGTATCTGAAATATTTCTATAAACATATTCTCCAGACTCTTTTAATTCAAAAGAAAACAAACCACAACTAGATTCAGCAAATAAATATCCTTCCCTATAATAAAGTTTCTGTAAACCATAACTACTCAAATTCAACAGTTCACGCATTTCATAGACTTTATACTCAGAGTGGTTCCCAAATCTATAAAATAGTCGAAATTCATTACCATTTAAATATCCATAGTATCTAGCTTCATCTAACCAATATGTGCCTGTGAACAGCTCAGCACTCCTATGTTCTTTAAAACTATATCTTTTTCCAGAAATAAATCTGTGTCGGTAATCATAAAAAAAAGCAGAATCCTCTGAAGAAAGACAATAACTATTGTGTATAAAAGTTATTTGAATACCATTAAAAGATCTATCATCAAGTGTTTTTTCTTCATAACGAAAATCATTCCCAAACGGAAACTCTCTAATTAGAGTAGCCTGACTGAATCCTGCGATGCTCATGCAAACAAACAACAAAACCATCATATTCTTTTTCATACACACCTCATTCAAAGACATAATAAACTGAATACATAATTTTTACAAGAAAAAACAACCCATTGGAGCCATTCAGTCTTCACATACGAGTCAAAAGCGCACCTCAACCACGATGAAAAGAAAAGCACTTTTTATTGTGAAAACTAACAGGTTATTGTATTATTCATTATGCTATTTAATTTTTTTAAGATGATAATTAAAATTACTGTTCTGCTTATTCTATTTGCAGCGTTTATATGGGCGCTATTATTCTCAGCATATTACACATCGTTTTTACTTTTAATGAGTTTTTTTATTATAACTTCTCCTGGAAAATTTCCAGCTACAAATAGAACAAGATTTTTTTTACCCTTACTCCTACTTTCTCTATTAATAGCCGCAACATATCAGAAACCTGTACACGAAATCAATAAAAATCTCGAAATACTTGCAGAGAAAAATGCACAAGAAATGCTAACGGCAAAAGACAGACTGGGAATTTACGGATTAAATCTTATTATGGGAATTGCCGCATATCCAATATACCCGGAGGTGGCAAAAGAAACTCTCTACCTGGCAATCAAACCACAGAAAAACAACTTGAGACATTTTAAATCGAACTTTGCAAAGAACTCTGAAAAAATTAAAACTGAGATAAATCAACTATTAATAGAGGTTGAGAAATTTAAAAATTGGGAAACTCATACAAAGACTGCAAGGATCTTCTGGTCAGCAGATGATTATAATTTTAACAACCCCGAAGCCAGATATGCGCTTGCACTTAATCCGGCGAAACTAGTGTTAACCATGGTTAATTGCGAAAAACACTACAAAATCAATGTAATCCTGGAAGTAAAAATTGAATACCCTCAAAGCAGCTGCGTAACATTGATTTCCAATCCCGAACTAAAAATCGAAGAAGGACTTTTTCACACCTTGCAAAAAGAAGGATGGCTTTTCCCATACACCGCAATCTGGGAATTTCAAATAATACGCGATAAACCACAGAAAAGCATCCTTTCAAATTAAATTATCAGCCTGCCTGCACAAAGCACAGACAGGCCAATTTTCATCAATTTATTTCAACTCAACCTTGCTCTCCGCACCCAGATCTACCTGACCTGAAAGCTTCACGCCATTGATGTAGACAGTCAGTTTGACCTTGCGAGAAGGCAGCTGCCATTTGCCATCAATAACTGACGATTTCAAAGTCAAAATCTTAGCTGTCTCGTCGAAGGTAGCAGAGAATTTTATCTTGCGGAACTCGCCTTTTCGATATGAAAAACCATCGCCTGCATCTTCGTAGAGAGTTCCCTCTGCCTTGCCATTCTCAATAACGACTGAAAGCTCGAGGGCTGCATCGAGATTATAATCGACTGTAGACTGGATTACTTCTGTCAAAGGGATTATCGAACCGCCGCGCTGCATTAGAACTGGGAAGTCGACGCAAGAATTATCACCGTCTATCAGGCTGATCTCCTGCCAGAGCCCCCTAGGCAGATTGTGCGCAGTAACTTTTCCCTTTTCAAGCTGAGGAATAATCAGCAGATCTCGGCCCCACATGAAGGCAGACTGCTCTTTTCGCAGCGACAAATCAGTAAAATCAGCAAAAAACACAGGTCGCATTACTGGCAGACCAGTAACTGAGGCCTCCTGGAACAATGTATACAGATATGGCAATGCTCGATATCGGCGTTGGATTGATACTCGCGCGACATCCTCAACTTTTTCCCCGAAGGCCCAAGGCTCTTTGTCATTTGTTCCCTGCGCTGCATGGCCACGCGAAAACGGCATGAATGCACCCACTCCAATCCATCTGGCAAACAAATCCCCCGACGTGTTAGGCGAGAAACCTCCGATATCAGGACCAGTAAACGGCTGCCCAGAAAGCCCCATGTTCAGCGACATAGGAATTGACATCTGCATATGCTTCCAGCTCGCCTGATTATCGCCAGTCCACATCGCAGCATATCTCTGCCCGCCAAGAAAATTCGATCGACTCAAGATAAAAGGCCGTTTCTCAGGATTTGCAGCCAAAATCCCCTGTTTTGAAGATCTAACCATCAAAAACCCGTAGATATTGTGATAATTTTCATGGATATCAGCAGGAATCTCATCACCACCGCGATGATAATTCGAATCTGGCATAGTAACATCTGGTCCGTTGAATACAGACGGCTCATTCATATCGTTCCAGACCCCGTCAATTCCAGTCGCCATATAATCTTTATACAAATCAGCCCACCACTGCTGAGTCTCAGCCATTGTAAAATCAGGAAAAACACACTTACCAGGCCACACAGTACCAGTAAAATCCTTACCATCCTTATCTTTGACCCAGACATCCTTCTGCGTACCAGAATCATAGACTGAATAGCCAGGATCATGCTTGACACCTGGATCAATCATCCAGACCGACTTAAATTTTCGCTGATGAAGATAATCATTCATCTCTGCCGGATCAGGAAAAAGCTTCTTATCAAAGGTAAAAACCCTGTATCCATCCATATAATGGATATCAAACCAGATAACATCACATGGGATCTCTTTTTCCCTGAAAGTATCGGCTACCTCTTTAGCCCGCGAATCAGGATAATATGACCACCTGCACTGCTGATAACCTAAGGTCCACAACGCAGGTAACTCCATATAGCCAGTCAACTTAGCCAATTCGCCCAGAACAACCTCAGGATTTTCACCCTCGATTATAATTGCAGGAAAGGCAAAATTTTTACCTGTAAAAACTATAGTATTTGCAAAAGTAGTAATACTCGCCTTCGCGGTAGTCGCAGCAATAAATCCAAAAGCAGAACCGTCAGCGCGCACGCCCATCACCCATGGATGCGACTGATAGAGCCGCTTGCCACCATTGCGGGCATAGACAAAATTATCAGTATTCCAGAGAAAAATCTCCTTCTCCGACCGCTCAAGATCTCCGACAGCCATTCCCTGCCCGTAAAGGTCTACACCCTCACCGAAATTAAGCCTAATCTCATAGTAATCCTTAGATTGGTAAAATTTAGGCTCAAGCCCAAACTCTGCTCCAACCTCACCACGATTCTCAATCTTCCCGACCAGAGCAGGAAAATACCTCATCCCCGCAGCATCAAGCCCCTTAGGGAAAAAAATCGAACTTTTCTCTGAAATAGAATAAGATTGACCATTCTCAACCTTAACCAAGATGTCCTTGCTAAAATTAGGCACAACACAAGAAGAAAAAAAGATAACAAGCGACGCAATTACAAAAACAAACTTTTTCATAACACACCCCGTTTAATTTAACATATCTAATTATCCCACTGCTTGCAGAAAAAATAAAGTTAAAATTTGGTTATACATGAGGAATTGCAACACATTGGAATCAATAACTTAAATACAAATACCAGAGCTGAGTTAAGGCAGAATCTTCTTGTAAAAATTCGAACCCATAATTCTCATATAATTGAACTAATTTGCTATTTCTTTTTACTTCAATGAGAATTGAAGATCCACCGATTTTTTCTTTGACCTCATCTATAATTGGAATAATATATCCTAAAAATCCTTTTAGATTTAAATCACTTGATGAAAACTTATCATTCCGTCCAATCTGACCAATCAAAAACATATTCATAATCTCTAATTTGTCAATATGAACCTTTTTAATATTAGCATATCTTCTTTTATTATTACTTAAAAAAGAATTCAAAAAGACTGTTTTAATTGCTAACGAAAAATATCCGATTATTTCACTATTATCTGAAACGATTAAATATGTCCGAGATCTATTTGCCTTTTGAAATAGAATTGCACTGTTATGCAAAAAAGATTCCACATCTTTCTCTTTAGAACATGAAAAGCTTTTTAAATATTGCTCTACCCTTTTTTCAGCATTTCTAAATATTTTCTTTTTAGATGAATTTATGCTCGATTTATCTATATAGTCATTTATATCTAAAAGATTTATAAAGATTTTTTCACTGTCATAATATTTAATTTGTTCAGAATTCAACTGTAATTCTGAACAAATTTCATTTAAATAGAACTCTTCTAATAATTTTCTTAAAGACAAAATTGAGTTTGAAATAAAGAACCCTCATATTAATATGATTTTAAAATATTATTAATAACCTTAGGAGTAGTCTTTTTTGTAGATTTTTTGATATTATCAATAGAAACAGGTGGCTTAGATGTTTTTAGCTTTTTTAAACCTAATTTGCTATTGATGATTATAACTCTTGAAAATGATTTAGTAGACATCTCTCTACTCCTCCACAAAAAGTATGAAACACATACTACACTTATAATTTAACTTGAAAAGCTACTCTAGTCAAGCCGAAATCTAGAGTCTTTTCAATTATGCAAATAAAGAAGTTCAAACTGACACAGAAATTTTAGATCCACCAAATTTCTAAAAGAATTCTATCCCCCCAGCTCACAAAATAAAAAGCCAGACTGCAAGCCCAATAAAGCCTAATCCCCAGATGACGAAGAAGGCCATCGTCCCTTTATCGGTCAATAACTTGCGGAAGATCTGTATTTTTTTCATCTCCCAGATCTTAGCTGGTCTCTTAATTGCTATAAAAAGCACCACCAATGCGTAAATCAGTGCTAATGCACCAAGTAATGGATAAAAATTCATAAATACCTCCTCATTATTCTAACCCACGTCGGATTTTCGGCGCTGCGGCTGCAAAGATTACAATCGTAATCGCAAGCACAATCCCCGCACTCATCAGAACCTGCCCCCAGGCATCCTGCGCATCCAACACGAGGGCGTTTGCCTTGTAGGCCCAGTACCAGGGCGACCAGTAGAGCAGCCACTGCCACTTCTGCGAGAGAAACTCAAGCCCGGCAATGCTCAATCCAAGTGGCAAGAAGAGTAACTTGATTGAGCCTGCGACCTCCATGACATCTGTACTCTTGAGCCCCTGCAGGAACCCGACAATGATACTTATAAAAGAGAGAGCCACTGCCATGATAAGCAGTTGCCCAAGATTCACCCCCGGAATGCCTGCAATCAGAACCATCGCAACTGTCCCGTAAACTGGTAAAATCACCCCGATAATCGATTTTCCAAAGATAAAGGCAATTCTTGAAATCGGCGAGAGATTTATCGCACTGACCGTGTTATCAACTTTTTCCTCGACAATATTCAAGCCAATCAGCATTCCGCCAAGAACAGAGAAGAGCAACAACGACATATTCACCAGAAATTTCTTGATTGGCACGAGATTATTCCCGAAGCTGTGAAAGCTGACCTTTGCAGATTCGATGTCGATGTTTTTTTGAAAAAGTGACAACACCAGGGCTGCATAATCGACTAAGAATTGCGGCTCATCCCCCTGCCGCAGCAGATAGTAGCCCTCATCCCCGTGAACAACACCGATCACATCGTCTCGACGCCTCACAATCTGCTCGACACCCTCGACATCCGGCACAGGCTTAACCTTCGCGAAGGCCTCGAAATAGCTCTGCTGGTCTGGATTTTCCCCATCTACGACAGCAAGACTTACACTTGTCTCATTCAGACTCGGCACAAGCAGATTCACAAGAACCGCAAAGATAATCGGCACTGCAAGGATATAAATCGAGATGAAATCGCGCGAATTAGACTTGATATCCCTGAAAAAAACAACAAAAACTTTTTTCCACATTTTTAACATATTCACCATAACTACTCCTAGACTGCCAGCGTCTTTCTGTAACGGAAATTCGCAAAGACAAACAGCAGAATGCTTGCCCCAAGATAACCAAGCGAAGCAAGCCCGACATAGAGCATATCACCACGCACAACAATCTCCTTGAACGACTCGACCATCGGATAGGTCGGCAGGTATCGAATCCAGAGAGGATCCCACGACGGTATCATGTAAGCAAGCGCCGGAAGCATGAAGAGTATAATCAACCCGAAGAGAATCCCGAAGGCCTTCAATATATTTTGGTAAAAGCTAGCAACTATCAGCCCGATTAGCGAGATAAAAAGGCTAGAAGCCAGCAAAATGAGTATAAGCATCAGATAATTTACCTTTAGTCCAAAGACGGGAATGACAAGCAGAAGGCTTGTGAAAAGCGTCGTTGTCTGCAAAACTGCAATTTTACTTGCAAGATAGACCCAGATGTGCGACGCTGTAATTGCATAGGCCTTGATGATGCCCTCGCCTTTGTCCAGAAAGATGTAGGAGGCAATAATGAACATCCCCATTATGCAGCCATTGAGAAAAAGAAAAACCGGGACAAGATTCTCCCTGTCACTCAGAATAACTCCCTCTGTCTCGAGGCTTTTTACCTCAATCTGCGGCGCTACTGCCTGTTTCAAATCCATAAATCCGCCACCCTGAGCATGGGCTGCCTTGATAAGATTCACCACCTTCTGCGACTCGTAGCCCTGCATGTAATAATCATAGACAAGCTGCCCGTCGGCAAGGCTGACAACCACACCAGGCTGCCGCTGACTCTCAGCAAGGCTGATAAGATCCTCACGGCTCTCAGCGAGATAGAGTTTTTTCCCTTTTCCCTGAAAAAGCTTAACCGACAGCTTCTGCCCCTTGCTCTTGAGCACAACATCTTCAGCCTGCAAGTCCGGGCTCGAACTCATCCCCGCAACCATCATCTGCACCATAGGCGCAGGCAGATCGATAAAGAGAAACTGTTTCTGTGTCTTTGAAAAATTCTTTGGAACTACGAAAAGAACGATAATCAGCAGCACGACAGCCATCCCAAGCTCAATATAGAAGTAGAAACTCTTAGCGGCAAGCTGCATCTCTTTTATATAACTATAAAAAAACTTCATCTAGCTAAGCCCCCTGCCTGTGACCTTGATAAAGATATCCTCCAGGGTTGCCTCTTTTGTGTGCATTGTAACTATCTGCGAGGAATCAATAACCTCGATAAGCCTTTTTTTGTCAGCCGCCTCTATTGTAGAAAAAATTTCCTTCTTACTGCCGTCGTTAGTCTGATATTCCACCTCGACAAGTTTCTCGCCGTACTGCAATTTCAAATTTTTAGGCGAATCGATGAGTTTGATCTGTCCATCAACAATAAAAGCGACTCTATCGCAAAGCTGGTCTGCTATCTGCATATTGTGAGTTGTCAGAAAAACCGTAACTCCACGCTGATTCTCAGTGCGGATAATCTTTTTGATATCGGCAGCAATAGCCGGATCCAGCCCGGTTGTCGGCTCATCAAGGAACCAGAGGCTTGGATTGTTAAGCAGAGACCTCGCAAAAGTCAGCCGGTGCTTCATACCCTTCGAGAACTCACCCGCCCGGATCTTCGCCTTGTCACCAAGACCGACAAGCTCAAGCAGCTCCATCGAACTGCGGGTCTTCACATCAAACAGCTTCGCATAGAAGTCAAGATTCTCCTTAGCGCTCAGCTTCGAATAGACATTAGACTGCTCAAACGACATCCCAATCTTATTATACATTTTATTCTTAAATTTCTTCACATCAGAACCAGCAACCTCAACCTTCCCATGCTGCAACTGCAACAACCCGGTCAAAATCCCCTGCGTCGTAGACTTCCCAGCCCCACTAGGCCCCAGAAACCCGAAAATCTCACCCTCTTTGACATCAAAACTAATATCATTCACCGCAAAAGTCGAATTCTTCTTATAGGAATGCTTCAAATTCTCAACACTAATCATATCCCCTCCATTTTTAAATAAAAAGTTACAATTAAAGTATAGGGGGGAATCCCTGAGAACTAAAGCAAATTTTAGGTTAATTTTGAATAACTCAGCCTCCCGACGTGGAGATGTACTTAAGTCGAAAAAACTCAAGATTAAGTAACATCAATCTCCGAAAAATATAATTTAACAGAACTAAACAAAATTATAAACTTCAAAATCTCATATTTTTTAAATAATTCTTTAGAGTTTTCTATAATATAGAAAACTCTAAAAATAAAAAATATATTTATTTAAAAATCCCACATAGATGGTGTGTTTAAAACATTAATGACAGAAGAAGACCCTTCTCTGACTATTTGATAAGGATAATCAATATGATCCCAACGCACTCCAGGAATAGACACTCGTGACCATAGATAATCATATGAATAGACCGTAGTACAAGAATGTTGATTACAAATTCCATCAGCAGTTGCTCGTGCCCCTCCGCTAAAATCGACTGAGGAAGGATCAATTTGTAAATGATATCGAATTTTTCCAGGATAAAAACCTTGAATATCTAAAAATAACGATGAGGATTGTTCGGATGAACGAGCTGAAATTCTAACATTTCTCTGATTATAGATTAAATCAGCAATCATTCCATTTACTGTTAAATATCTCGGAGTGACATTCTGTAACACATATCCTCTAGAATAACTAGTCGACCAATTATTATTATAACCGACAATATTTCCACCAAATACTTCAATTACTCCAGACCAATTATTATCTCCCCACGTTGTACCAGGTTTAGGAATAGGGGCAACTAATTTCAAAGCTTCATAAATTGATCTATTAACCTCTGTCACCCACTCTTCGTTAGTCAAATTTCTAGAGCCTAAAACAGGGGTAGAAGAAATTTTACCATAAACTTTTTCTCCATTTTCAATAACATAAGGTTGAATCCAAAACCAATTTTGTCGTGGTGCTACTTTTTCAATACTTGTCCCAACAACATAAGAAGCTCCCTCTATCTCATAAACTTGAACGACATTTTCTATTGCATTCAAAGTTGACGCATCCACAGACGGATCATTAGAAAAAGCATGGTAAATTTTATACCCATCAATATTATTAGATTCTACCCAAGATAATGTAATAGAATCATATGAAACTTTATTTGTTGCAGTAATTAATAAATCAGAAATAAAATACAAAAAACCATCCAACTTATTCTTTTCAACTTCTAATTGATTCTGAATCATCACAGGCAATTCATCATAAGCAGATAATGCAGAATTAATTAAATGGTATGAATCTTCAGAAACATCTGAAAAATTTAAAGATAAAACTTCAGAATGATTTAATCTATAATCATCTGCAGAAATACTCCAAATAACCTTTATTATTAAATTGCTTTGAATATTATTTATAGATTTATCCCATCCAGCAAAAACATATCCATCCTTAGAAACCACAGGTTCAGTAGCATCTTTACCATGAACAATTGTCTGAGTTAATTCAGTGTTGCAAGATTGAACTCCCCCATCTAAATCAAAGGTCACTGTATATAGCCACTTTGCATAGTATGTACGATTATATATTGAACGAGCAGGAATTACTGTAACTGCACTTCCCTCAAAACCTGGATTGTCATACCAACCACCAAACTCTGCCTCTGGCTTGGAAAGAGGATCTAATTGAACTACATCATAATATGTATAGGTTGTAGGATTAGTATTTAGAGTTGCTCCATTTAATTCATATGAAATAGAATAATTTATAACTTCCCACTTTGCATATAAGGTTCTATCAAAATTACCCATTGTATACGAAGCTTTATCACTATATACAACATCTCCAGTTGGCGTTGTTGCCCAGCCAAGGAAATTATGTCCAATTCGCGTATAAGTATTTTGATTTAAATTAGCTGGCAATCCACTTACAAATGATTGATTTGCCATTACGCCTTCTGCTGCTGGAGCCTCTGGAGTGTTTTTATCAAAAGTTATCTCATAACTTGAATTTAGTTCCCACACAGCATATAAAGTTACGTTTTGAGCTCCCATAGTATAGATAGCTCTATCATCATATTCTTTTTCTCCGCCTTGCGATGTTCCCCACCCAACAAAAGTATATCCAGCTCTGCTGAAAATATTAGCCCTTAATTGAGTACTTGATCCACTTGCAATTGTCTGAGTAAATGTTTGCCCAGAAGAAGTATATCCATCTCTAAAGATGACCGTATTATTATTGGCCTTCCACTTCGCATAAAGGGTTATCCCTTCTTTATTCATCGAAATAGAAGCTTGATTTGCAAAGACAACTGAGCCAGAAGGAGTTTCAGACCAACCATCAAAGCTCCATCCTGCCTTGCTGAACTGATTAGCAGGTAAACTCTTAGAAGTGTTAAATTGCACAGAAAATGCTGGCATAGATCCTACTACTGACGCGTCAATTCCATTATCATTTTCATCAAATACTACATTGTAAGTTCTAGCACTCCAGACAGCATATAAATCAACATTTCGAGCAGGCATAGTATAATTCTGTTCATCATTGTATATTTTATTTCCAGAAGGAGCTTCCGCCCAGCCAGCAAAATCATAACCTAATCTAGAAAAACTATTTTTTCTAAGCTTTGCAGTAGCATTACACTTTATAGACTGAATATGGGGACTTGTCATAGATCCATCATCTGGATAAAAAGAAATCATAAAATCATCTACTAACCAAACAGCATACAAGGTTGCATTTGCAATACCCATAGTGTAGTTACTTTCGTCTGCATACGTTACGGAACCATTAGGAGTCCTCGCCCATCCACCAAACACATAGCCAGTTCTTGAAAAACTATTTTTTCTCAATTTAGTAGATAAACCACTACCGATTGTCTGATTACTCATCGTACCTGTAGCATCAGAAGGTCCCTTATCAAATCTAACAGTATAATTATTCCTCTCCCAAACAGCATACAAATCAACACTTTTAGTTGACATCGAAAAATTTGCACTATTTGCAAACTCTACTGAGCCTCCAGGTGTCCTTGACCAGCCTTTAAATGTCCAGCCAGGCTTGCTGTAGGTATTGCTATTTAATTTAACAATTGTATCGCTGGAAGCTGCCTGCCTTGCCATTGTTCCTGTTGCATCATTGTCGTTTTTATGAAAATAGATAAAATTCTCATTTTTTTCCCATACAGCAACAAAAATGATATTAGTAAGTTTGTTTAAAGTAAAAGACTCTCCAGCTTTATAGATTCTAGCATCTTCGCTAGTCTTCCAACCAGCAAAAGTATAACCTTCTTTGACTAGGTTCTCGCTATTGCCCTTAACAGTTATAATATCTTCAAATTCATACGGATATAAATCTATAGGAGCAGAACCGCTATCTTGACCAACCGATAGGTAAATTGCCATGTAAGTCTGTTTATCAGATCTAAAAGCTCGAATTCTCCTTACCAAGTATTCAGAAGACTTATTTGATTTATAAGCAGTACCTGTTCTGAAGTCTATTGCCTCAGCAATATTTTGATTAACTTCTGTAGATGTCCAATAAGAACCTTCTTGAAAAAGAATAGGATGCATAGGAGTCAAAGCCTTTTGCTGTATATTTAAAGAAGTCTGTTGCAATTTTATATTATTATAGAGCAATTCCAACTCTTTCCTCGATGGAATATACCAATCAGAAAATCGACTTGTTGTATCATCTATCAGATAACACAATCCAGCTGCAACATTAGGCTCACTCCCTCTGTAAAACATTTTATAGGTATTAAGCCGTCCACCACCTAAGGTGTCATTATTAGCACCCACAAAAAAATCATTTCCCCAGATAAACTTGCTACCCACTGTAGGAACTGTAGGAACTGTAGGAACTGTAGGAACTGTAGGAACTGTAGGAAC
>JAFGXN010000138.1 GCA_016936615.1 Spirochaetales bacterium
CAGGTTCGAATCCTGCCGGACGTAATTTTTCTTATTTTATCAGGGCCGTTAGCTCAGTTGGTAGAGCAGCAGACTCTTAATCTGCGGGTCGAAAGTTCGAATCTTTCACGGCTCAAAAAATAAAAAATGTCAAAAAGGTCTTGACAACAAAAAGCCTTTTTGATAAAGTAAAAAAAACGCGAGAGTGGTGGAATTGGCAGACACGCTAGACTTAGGATCTAGTGCCTATGGTGTAAGGGTTCAAGTCCCTTCTCTCGTATTTATTTTTTTTAACAACAGCGAGAGTAGCTCAGGGGTAGAGCGCCACCTTGCCAAGGTGGATGTCGCGGGTTCAAATCCCGTCTCTCGCTCTTCGATTTACAAGGCGATCCAAATAGGTCGCCTTTTTTTAATCTATTTTAGAGAAGAGGTTCCAAATGAGTATAATTACAGGTACAAAACTCGAAACTATCGAGAATTCAGCAGTTAAATTAACTTTAACTATTTCAAAAGATGTCACAAAAAATGAGTATTCAAAACTTTTAAAAGAATATTCAAAAAAAGCAGTTATCAAAGGTTTTAGAAAAGGTAAAGTTCCAACAAACGTATTAGAGACAAAATACGGTGAAGGAATTAAAGCTGAGGCTTTCATGAATCTTATCGATTCTTCACTTAACGAAGCTTTTGAAACTGTAGAAAAAAAACCTTTAGGCTATAGCAGACCAGAACTTGTAAATGAAGAAGAATTAAAATTTGATCTAGAGACTGATTTCTCTTTTTCAGTTATATATGATACTTTTCCTGAATTCGAACTAGCTAATTACAAAGGAATTGAGTATACACAAGCTCAAGTAACTGTAGGAAAGAAAGAACTTGATGAAGAGTTAAAGAAACTCCAGCAACAGAGCGCAATTGCAGTTCCAAAGAAAGATGGTGTTGTTGCGAATGAAGATATTGTTACTGTTGATTTTGTAGAGCTTAATGCTGATAAGAGCGAAAACGCTGAGACAAAACGAGAAGATTTTACATTCACAGTTGGAACTGGTTACAATACATACAAAATTGACGAAGATATTATTGGAATGAAATTAGACGAAGAGAAGGCTATCTCTAAAAAATACCCAGAAGACTTCGAAGACAAAGAACTTGCAGGAAAAGAGATTAACCTAAAAGTTAAAGTAACAAGCATCAAGGTAAATGATATTCCAGCACTTGATGATGAGTTTGCACAAGATATCGATGAGAAATTTGAGACATTAGAAGATCTTAAAAAATCAGTTAAGGCTGATCTAGAGAAGCAGAGAGATGGCATTCTTCGAGAACAATCTCTAGAGCAGATCTTTGATAAGATTCAAGAGACAACAGAGATTGTTATTCCTAACTCAATGGTTGAGTCAGAGCTTGAGAGCAACTTTCAATCAATTGCTCAGAGATTTGGAATTTCAGCAGAACAGTACCTACAGATAATGGAATCTCAAGGAAAGAAGAAATCTGATATTTTTGACGAATGGAGAGCTGATGTGACTAAGAACACAAAAAACAAGCTTATCCTTGGCAAAATCGTAGAATTAGAGAATATTGAGGTTTCAGATGAAGATTTTAACAAAGAAATAACCGAAGCTGCAAATTTATATGGAAAAACTGAAGAAGAAATGAAAAAAATGTTTGAAGCTAGAGGAATGAAAGACTATCTTTTAGATGAGATCAAAACTAAAAAAGCTGTAGATTTATTAATTGACAGTGGAGTACAAAAGAAAGGAGAAAAGAAATCTTTTGTAGACTTGATCGCAAAATAATAGTATCTTAATATAAAAGGTGGTTCAAGGATGACAGAAAAAATGAATTATTACATGCCTTACGTTGTAGAGCAAACTGGAAATGGAGAAAGAGAATATAATATATTTTCTAGATTACTAAAGGACAGAATAGTTTTTATAAGCGGAGAGATAAACGATGTAGTATCAGACATTGTTGTAGCACAATTGTTATTTCTTGAATCACAAGATCCTGATAGAGATATAAACTTGTATATTAACTCACCTGGTGGTTCTGTAACTGCTGGGCTAGCAATATACGATACAATGCAGTATATTAAATCAGATATTCATACAATATGTATTGGACAGGCTGCATCTATGGGTGCTGTTCTATTAGCAGCAGGTGCGCCAGGAAAGAGATCTGCACTCCCCTCTTCAAGAATTATGATTCACCAACCATGGGGTGGTGCTAGTGGTCAGGCTGTTGATATTGGTATTCAAGCTAAGGAAATTTTAAGACTAAAGAAGCTCTTAATTACATATTTTTCACACCATACAGGAAAGGATGAAGAGGTCATAATCAAAGATCTTGAGCGAGATTTCTTCATGACTCCTGAAACAGGCAAAGAATACGGTATCATTGATAATATTCTCAAGAGGTAAGTATGGCAAAGAATTCTGATAAGGTTGATTTTTGCTCTTTCTGTGGAAGAGTAATTGAGAAGAACGAAAGATTAATAACTTCATTTGATGTAGGAATATGCGAAGAGTGTGTCACAACTTGTAACGAGATGTTCAAAGACATGAAAGACAAGAAGATTAACTCTAAGTTAGTTGACTTGCCTACGCCTCAAGAAATTAAAATTTTTCTTGATAGCTACGTAATTGGGCAAGATGAATCAAAAAAAGTTCTCTCTGTGGCTGTATACAACCATTACAAAAGAGTTCTTAACCAAGGTAAAATCTCTGATGATGTTGAATTAGAGAAAGCAAACCTACTCGTTCTTGGTCCTACAGGAACAGGAAAGACCCTTTTAGCAAAGACTCTTGCTCGAAAGCTAGATGTTCCATTTGCAATAGCTGATGCAACTACTGTTACTGAAGCTGGTTATGTTGGTGATGATGTTGAGAATATATTATTGCGACTTATCCAGAATGCAGATGGCGATATAGCTCTAGCAGAAAAAGGTATTATATATATCGATGAAGTAGATAAGATTGCTAGAAAATCTGAAAATTCATCAATTACCAGAGATGTCTCAGGCGAAGGTGTACAACAAGCACTTCTAAAGATAATTGAAGGAACTGTTGCAAATGTACCACCTCAAGGTGGGCGAAAACACCCTAACCAAAATATGCTACAAATTGATACTACGAACATTCTGTTTATATGTGGTGGCGCTTTTGTTGGACTAGAAAAGATAATTGAGAATAGAGTAAAAAAATCATCTATTGGTTTTGGTGCAACTGTATCAATGTCTAACCACGATAAATCAAAGCTACTCAATTTAGTACATCCAGAGGATCTAGTAAAATTTGGGCTGATTCCAGAATTGATTGGAAGACTACCTATTCATGTAGCACTCGAAGAACTAGATGTTGAGAGCCTAAAGAAGATTATAACCGAACCAAAGAATTCGATAATTAAACAATATAAAGCTTCCCTAAAATTAGATAATGTTCAACTTGAATTTGAAGAAGCTGCTATTGAGGCTATTGCTCAAGAAGCAATACAGAGAGGAACTGGTGCTAGAGGAATTAAAGCAATTGTTGAGAGTATTATGCTTGACTTAATGTTTGAAATTCCATCTATCAAGGGCAAGAAATACGTTGTAATTAAAGAAGAAAATGTAACTAAGAAAATTAAGCCAAGAATAGAAAAAATTAAACAAACAGCATAAGAATGAAAAGATTAAATAAAAATTCGTCAGAAAAAAACAATTTACCTCTTTTAATTGTTAGCGATTCAGTCTATTTTCCATACACTGCTAAATCGGTAACAATTAATCGAGATGATCAAATCAAGGCTATTGAAACTGCAATGGAAACAAATCGATCACTTTTTGTTACTACTGCAAGGAATTTTACAGATGTAAATCTCGATGAGAAAGACTCAAAGATTATTGCCTTCGAAACCGACAAAATTTTTACAACCATGACACGCTCTCGAATTTTGCAGGTACTAAAGTCTCCGGACGGAACTCTGCGCGTACTGATTGAAGGGCAAAAGCGAGCTAAATTGGTTAAAGCTGTCTTCAAAAATGAGATACCATTTGCTATTGGTGAAATTTTCCCTGATAAGACTGAAGTAACAAAGGCAGAAGCAGAGTATATGAACCTGCTTAAGTCTCTCTACGAAGAGTATCTTATTGCGCAGAAGACAGTTCCACGCGAAATAGTCGAAATGGTAAAAAAAGCAGAATTTCCCGACAAGATGGTGGATCTAATCTGCAGCAATGTAAGATTTACTATAGAAGATAAGCTGGAAATTTTAGCCGAAGAGAATTCTCTTGTTAGGCTCGAAAAAACTGCTAATTTTATACAAACCGATATGGAATTGATTCAATTACGAAAAAAAATTAAGTTCAGAGTAAAAGAATCAATGGAAAAAAAGCAAAAAGAGTATTTTCTAAACGAGCAAATCAGAGAGATTAACAAAGAGCTTGGACGAACCAAAGAAGATAGTGATGAATTTGCTGAATATGAAGAGAAGATTAAAGCAAAAAATATGCCAGCCGAGATTGAAGAAAAGGCTCGTAAAGAACTATCTAAACTAATGAGACTCCAAGCAGTCAGTCCAGAATCTGGAATATTGAAATTTTATCTAGATTGGATTCTCGATCTTCCGTGGAGCGAGCGACGACAAGAGAACAAAGATATCAAAAAGGCTTCTGAGATATTAGATACTGACCACTATGACCTAGAGAAACCAAAAGAGAGGATCCTGGATTTTATCGCAGTGCGTCAATTGACTCAACATGCGAAGGGACCAATCCTCTGCTTTGTTGGGCCTCCAGGAACAGGAAAGACCTCTCTTGGTAAATCTGTAGCTAAGGCAATTGGTCGTGATTTTGTGAGAATATCTCTCGGTGGCGTTAGAGACGAATCTGAAATACGAGGGCACAGACGAACATATATTGGTGCTCTTCCTGGTAAGATTATACAGTCGATGAAAAAGGCAGGAACAATGAATCCAGTCTTTCTTCTCGATGAGATAGACAAGATGAGTAGCGACTTCAGAGGCGATCCATCTTCTGCAATGTTAGAAGTTCTAGATCCTGAACAAAATTATAATTTCTCTGACCACTATCTTGAAGTTCCCTACAATCTTTCTGAGGTAATGTTTATTGCTACAGCAAACAATGCACAGAAAATTCCTGGACCTCTGCGCGATAGAATGGAGATAATCGAAATTCCTGGCTACTCTAATTTCGACAAGATTAAAATAGCAAAGAAATTTATAATCCCGAAACAGATTCTGGAAAATGGTCTCCCCGAAGGATCGATCACGTTCAAAGAAGATGCTATATCCGAAATAATTGAGGGTTACACAATGGAATCCGGGGTTAGAAATCTTGAAAGAAAGATTGCAACTGTGATCAGAAAGTGTGCACGCCAGGCTCTTGAGGAGAATCTTGAAAATCTTGAAAATGATAGCGAAGATGAAGATAAAATCATCAATCTTGATGAACTAAAAAAGAGTATAACAAAGAGCTCAATAGAAAAATATCTAGGACCTAAGAAAATCACCCGCGAACTACTCTACCCTGACCCAAAGGTTGGACTTGTTAATGGACTAGCTTGGACAGAACTTGGAGGAACGATTCTTCCGATTGAAGCTACAACCTACCCTGGAAGCGGGAAACTAATTTTAACTGGAAGCCTCGGAGATGTAATGAAAGAGAGTGCTCAAACTGCCCTATCCTTTATTAGGTCTGTTGCTAAAGAGTTAAATCTTGACCCAGATATGCATAAAGAGATAGATATCCATATTCATGTTCCAGAAGGTGCAATTCCAAAAGATGGACCTTCAGCTGGAATTACAATGGCAACTGCCTTAATTTCAATATTCAAAAAGCAACCAACAATCGATTCTATTGCAATGACAGGCGAATTAACCTTAACTGGAAGAATACTCCCCATCGGTGGCGTCAAAGAGAAGATACTTGCTGCGTATATTCACAATATAAAGACAGTGTTTATTCCTGAAGCAAATAGAAAAGATCTTGAAGAGGTTCCTAAAGAAGTAAGAAATAAAATAAAATTTATATACATGAATTCAGCCCTCGATGCCTTAGTAAAGATATTTCCGGAGGGAACATTCAATGATGGAGCAAAAAATGGCTAATTTAAAAGGTAAATCTTTTTTAACACTTAGAGACTTCTCGAAAGATGAAATTTTTCACCTTCTCGACCTAGCGACTAAACTCAAAGATGAAAAGAAAAATAACATATACTCGGATCGATTTAAAGGCAAGACAATAGCTCTTATTTTTGAAAAAAGATCTACGCGAACTAGATGTTCCTTCGAGACTGCATTTGGCGAGAATGGGGGATTTCCTGTATTTTTGTCAACCGACGATATTCAACTTGGACAAAAAGAGACTGTTGAAGATACTGCTCGAGTCCTTGGAAGCATGTTTGATGCAATTCAATATCGAGGGTTCAGCCAAGAAAATGTAAACAAGCTTGCAAAATTCTCAAATGTACCAGTCTACAATGGACTTACCGATGAATACCACCCTACCCAGATACTTGCAGATATTTTAACAATCAGAGAACATTTTGGAAATGAAAATGGAATAAAATTAATGTATGCTGGAGATGGCAGAAATAATGTCGCAATCTCACTTATGATTGGATGTGCAAAGGTTGGTATAAATTTTTACCTCGCTACACCTAAAGAATTAAATCCACCGCAAGAAATTGTTGACGAGTGCAAAATATATGCAAAGAAAAACAACACAGAGATAAAAATTTCTGATCAAATAAAGGATTTAGCGCCAAATATTGACGTCATATATACCGATGTATGGGTATCAATGGGAGAAGAAAAGGTTGCTGCTGAGAGAGAAAAATTATTAGGTCGGTTCCAGGTAAATGAAAAACTTTTTCAACTGACAAACAACGAAAAGGCTGTTTTTATGCACTGCCTGCCTGCAGTTAGAGAAAAAGAGGTAACAGCAGAGATTATTGACGGGTCAAGATCTATAGTATGGCAACAGGCTGAAAACAGAAAATATACGATAAAGGCAGTAATGGCAGCGACCCTAAACGGAGAATAGTTTGAACAAAACACCACAAAAAATTATAAATTTTATAAATAAATATGAGACCTTTGTCGTTATTGGTCACGAGAGACCAGATGGAGATTCTAGAGCAGCACAAAAAGGACTTTGCCACCTACTAAAAAAGCTGAACAAAGAGTGCGCTGCTGCATACTATATCCCAGATGATGCTGAAATACCAGAAAATCCTGAAGATCCAAAATATAAACGATTTATAGAAAATAATACTGCGGAATACTATATATCACAAGGTCATCCTGTAATACTTGTCGACTGTAATGAACTAAGCAGAATTGGGAAATTCAAAGATTTAATAAAAAACAATCCAATCGGAATTGTGGATCACCATGTTACAGAAAAAGTAGAGGCCGAAGCCTCATACATCAACTCTGAGTATCCTGCAGCCGCACTTCTAATAAAAAACCTATTTGACGAGTTCAAGATAAATCCAGAGATTGAGATTGCAAAAGAACTCTTCTACGGATTTTGCACCGACACTGGCTTTTTTCAATTTCTAAGAGAGAATCAAGGAGACTATATCCACGATGCTGCAGACCTAGTCAACTCAGGAGCATCTCCAAAAGAGGCCTACAAAGATATCTATGGCGGTAAATCACTTGAATCAAGACGATATATTGCAAGGATTATCTCTGAAATGGAAGTCTTCAACGATGAGAAACTTATTGTGATCACAGAAGAAAAAGAAGATTCAAAGCTAAAAGATAACTCTTCAAGCGAGATCTACAATCTACTTTTTAATGCGAAAAACACCGAAGTAATCGTCTTTATTAAATACACAGAAGACGACCGACTAGCAATAAGCCTTAGATCTAAAGATCGGATAAATGTCGGCGCGATTGCTCGAATATTTGATGGCGGAGGACATGATCTTGCAGCAGGCTTCAAGACAGATTTAGATTATTCTGAAGTTAAGGCAGAACTTATCAAGATACTTAACGAAAAGTTAGTAGTTTTACAAAACACTTAACATCTGAGAAGTTAATACTCATTAAGCTAAATTCAATTTTAAGATGAATTCCTCTTTTTTTCAAAAAAAAAATTAAAAAAATACTCTATAATATCAATTATCATAAGTGGCACGAAAATTGCTTTTTTTCTCTCTTAGGAGAGAAAAATGACAAAAATGACACAGATGATTATTCTTCACAAACACGGCAAAATTTCTAAAGAAAAGATGGAAACAATAATAATTAAATTTCTTTTTAAGCAACAACCATTTTTTAAATCAGTAAACAAAGAAACATTTCTCGATTTCTTATGCGAAATGTACCCAAAAATTAACCCGATAATAGAAAGATTCTGCTATTCACGTGCTAATTTTGAAACATTTCTTTTATCTTGCTTCAAATACGAACTATTCAATTACATAAAAAAACGCTCCCGAAAATTCAACCTTGACAAAGACCTCTACTTCTATACTGTCAATGAAAGCGAAGAGATATACCTTGAAAGCAAGCGGGAACTAGCATATGAGCCAAGATTTGAAATTCTTGAAGAATCTACTATATCAGAAGATGAGAAAATTGATCAATTTAAGACTTTTATAGATAAAAAAGTTAAAAATAAAAAGGTCTTCTACAAAAGATTACTCTGGTTAACCTTGAAGAATATATCTGATCTTGATGCTCAAACCATAGATGTTTTCAGCTACATCAGCGGAATAGACAAAAGCTATATTATTGAAAAAGCAAATCTCTGTTTAGAATCGCAAAAAATAGCCTATGCCAGAATTAAAAAACTGAGAGAGCGTAGAAATATTCTTTTTTGTAAATACCTCAAAACAAACAAGAAATTAAGGAAAATTGAAAATGAAAACCAAGACTATTATCGAGAAAAGATTGAGAAGCAATTAAATCGAATCGATCAGCTTGAAAAACAAATTTCCACAGTAAAGCTGACAATCTCAAATCGAAAACTTAGCGAGATTATGGGGGTTCCACCTGGAACAATAGATTCAGGATTAAGCATTTTAAAAAAAGAAATCGAAAATAATCTAAGTGATTTTAATTTTATTCTTGCCACATCCCAAAACTAATAGTATAAATATATATATGGAAATTATTTTAGCAACTGAGAATAGACATAAATATGAAGAGATATCTAGAATACTAGATAAGCATAAAATTTTACTACCAAGTGATTTGGGGTTAGAGTACTCTTTCGAGGAAAATGGCAAGACATACTTTGATAATGCCTTCGGTAAAGCCTTAACCTTACATAAGATGACAGGAAAACCTGTGATTGCAGATGATTCAGGGCTCTCTGTTATTGCTCTTGAGGGTGCTCCAGGTCTCTACTCTGCCAGATACGGAAGCAAAGAGGCTGGTAGAATGCTATCTGACAAAGAGAAGTGTCAACTTATTCTAGAACAGATGAGTAATATCACAGATAGAGAGGCTTTTTTTGTGTGTAATATTGTTTATATGACATCTCCTTATAGATTTTTCTGTTTTCAAGAGACAGTTCAAGGAAAGATAAATCATAAGCCGGTTGGGGAAAACGGCTTTGGATACGATCCTATTTTTTTCATAGACGAGTATGAGAAGACAGTCGCAGAGCTTGAGCCTAATTTTAAAGATAAAATTTCACATAGAGGCAAAGCTTGCCGACAATTAAAAGAGGTATTGCAAAATGAAAAAGTTAATAAACTACGTAGCGAGGGTTCTTTCCCCGAAGAATTTTAAAACAGATGATATAAGGCTCTTACTTTATAGAATTTTCTTCAAGCAGACTAACCTGCTACTTGTCCCTGGTGTATTCTTAGCTGTCTATGCAGGATTATTCCTAGATTTTATAAAAAAATCACCTGCTATCACAGTGACTTCAATAATAGCTGCATATGCGATAATGAGCATATTTGCAGTTGTCATTACTGAGATCCAACTGAAGATTATAAAAAAGAAGATTTCAGATCCAAATCCAGATAAAATTTTGACACTAAAGACGCTAAATATTGATAAAATTCCATATATACAGGGTGCAACAGCCTTTGTACAATGGGCTCTTTTAGCAAATCTAACAATTCTAGTTCCAATTCTAATTGGACAAAAAGTATCAGGTGCTCAGTTAATACTCAACCACGAGATTGTATCAGTAGTAATCCTATGCTTTTTTACAGGGTTAATCTCTAGCCCACTATCCTTCTTTGTGTGTGAAACCAATATTATCAAATACCTTGACTTAGAAAAGATTGTTCAGCCTGACAACAGTTCAAAGAGGTATCTTGGACTCTCTATGACGCAGAAGGCCTTATTTACAATAATTGATTGTATACTCTACCCAGCTTCGATATTAATTTTGCTAAACTCGCTGCTGGCAAGGAATTTGATCCAATTCGAAAAGACAATTGCTGCAATAACATTTTTAAGTATCACAGCAATAACTGTAGGAATAATGATTACTGTACTTTTTTCATCCAACATCAAGGCGAGTCTTAACAGAATCACCAATCAGCTTAGAGACATCTCTTCGGGTGATGCAGATCTGAGCAAGAGAGTTGCAGTAACCACTAACGACGAGATTGGAGAACTCTCCATATACTTTAACTCATTTGTCGAGAAGATACAGCTAATTATCAGTGAAGTGAAAGAGATAAGTTTAAAAAGTGAGCGTTTGAGTATCATAATCTCAGACAAGGCTCAAAATGTGAACAACTCAGTCCACGAGATCACCTCTACAATTAGTTCAGTTGACAGACAGAATGAGGGACTTAACAACGATATAAAGACAGTAGCAGATTTGATCACTGAGATTAGCCAGACAATGTCAACAACCTTGAAAGATCTAGAAGAAGAGAACACCGCAATAAATGAATCTTCAGCCGTCATCAACCAGATGATGTCGCAAATTCAGAAAGTTGATAAAATTCTCACTAGCAAACAGGAAGATCTTACAAATCTTGTTGAGAATGTTGAAGTTGGGCTTGAAGATATGAAAAATACAAGAAAATCCATTGTTGAGATAAATAAATCAGCCCAGACAATATTTGATATGGTAGAAATAATAAATGATATATCCGATAGAACAAACCTTCTAGCAATGAACGCAGCAATCGAAGCCTCACACGCGGGGGATGCAGGAAGAGGCTTCGCAGTTGTAGCTGCCGAAATCCGAAAACTCTCTGCATCTGTCTCACAAAATGCGAAGATGATCTCCTCTTCTCTTGGAAAGATTACTAGCTCAATAAAAAGCTCTAGCGACAATACTATACAATCTGAGAAATCAATGGAAGGAATTACAACAAAGGTTATAGACTTCTCAAAGGCGATGACAGAGATTGTGAATACTGCACGGCAATTATCACTCGGAAGCAAGCAGATAACTGACTCGCTACGATTAATTGTCGGAACATCCTTGAATGTAAAATCTTCAAGTAAGCAGATAAACTCACAGCTAGATAAGATACTAAACTTTTTCGAGCTTGTAAAAGAGAACTCAAATAAGACTGTATCTGCAATGAACGAAATAACAAACTTTGTCTTTGAGATTCAGAACGGAGTAGAAAAACTTTCGCGTGCAGAAGCTGCTAACAACAAGAATATTCTACACATAGCAACTGAGGTTAGACACTTCAAGACAGCGAACGAAGACGAAGCAACTATAATAGATGAAGATTTTTAATTGGAGAGAAAATGACTGAGCAAAAAACACGAAACGAGATTGAACAAAAAGATAAATGGAACCTATGCGCACTCTACCCGACCGATAAGGAATGGGAAGATGATTTTAATAACCTTACAAAACTAATACCAATGCTAGGAAATTACAAAGGCAGGGTCTGCGCGACAGCTGAAAACTTCATCGAGACGCTAGAATTTATCTCTGATTTTCAAAAAAAAGCAGAGAGGCTCGGATACTACGCAAATCTAAGACTAGCTGAGGATAACTCTGACCCGATATCGATCGAACGTGACGCACGATGTGTAGCTGTTTTCACAAAGGCTAGTGCTGAATCAAGCTACATCAAGACTGAGATAATTACAGCAAGAGAGGAGAAGATCCACGAATACCTAATCGATCCTAGACTTGCTAACCACCGAATATCGATCAACAAAATACTGCGACTTCGCAAACACACACTATCAGCAAACGAAGAGAGAATCATCGCTCTAGCAGGTAATGTAGGAGCGATCGCATCTAACACATTTTCAGCCTTAAATGATGCGGATCTTGATTTTGGAAAAATAAAATACAATGACGAAGAGATTCCTCTAACCCACGGCTCTTTCTCAACCCTTCTTTTAGATGATAATCGAGAATTAAGAGAACAAGCATACAAACAATACTATAAAGAGTATAGCAAACATGAGAATACAATAGCCTCCCTGTATGCAGGAAGCATCAATGGCGATATTTTCATCTCGAAGAGTAAAAATTTTAATTCTACACTTGAGATGAAACTTTTTTACGATGATATTCCTAAAGAAGTCTACACTAACCTAATAGCAACCATAAATTCTAACCTGCCAGTACTGCACCACTACTATGAAATAAGAAAGAAAGCCCTAAATCTTACTCAGCTAAGGCACTACGACATGTATGTTCCGATGACAAAAGGAATTAAGACCCATTATACCTACGAACAAGCCACAGAACTCACCCTCAAGGCTCTCAAGCCACTTGGTTTTGAATACTGTGATACACTCCGCAAAGGACTCACTGGAAACTGGGTAGACAAGTATGAGAACAAGGGCAAGCACTCAGGCGCATTCTCAGCCGGCTCCTACTTTGGCGAACCATATATATTACTCAACTACAAAGAAGACAACCTGCGCGACATATTCACCCTCGCCCACGAGGCAGGACACTCTATGCACTCCTACTACAGCGCTAAGTCTAACCCCTTCGAACACTACGGCTACACAATCTTTGAGGCTGAAACCGCTTCGACTGTAAACGAGCAGCTATTATCACACTATCTGATCAACATCAGCGACGATACAAACATGAAAAAATTCCTCTTAGAAAAAGAGATTGGTAACATTGTCGCAACACTCTTCAGACAGACCATGTTTGCAGAATTTGAACTTCGAACACATGAAATTGTTGAAAATGGCGGTGCCCTAAGCCCAAAAATCCTCCGCGACGAATATGAGATGCTTCTAAAAAAATATTTTGGAGAACAACTAGTTCTTGAACCTGAAAGTTCACTAGAAGGTTTTAGAATTCCCCATTTTTACCGCTCATTCTACGTCTACAAATATGCCACAGGAATCTCAGCTGCAATCGCGCTATCTGAAAATATCCTCAAGGAAGAGAGTGGATCACTCGAATCATACATGAGCTTTCTTAAATCAGGAGGATCAAGATTCCCAATAGAATCACTCAAACTTGCAGGTGTGGATATGAGCAAAAGCCACCCTATTGAAAAGGCTTGTAAAAAATTCGAAACCCTCCTTGAAGCTTTTGAAAAATTGATATAGCATAAACTTGTGAAAAATAGATATTTTGCTGATTTTGACATAAAATCAATCGACATTAACACAAAGAAGCAGCTAATCCTCAAGCGACTCTTCCAATTTTTTCAAGAGACAGCAGGACAGCAACTAAATAAGAACAAACTCTCAGTCGACTATCTGGCTGCCGAGAACTGCTCTTGGGTGATCTCACGGTTTGCTATACAGATTGAGAAGATTCCAGTCTGGCGAGACAAAATCCGAGTAGTAACCTGGGTCAGTTCATTCGACGGCCAGACCGCAATCAGAGAATACCAAGTAATCGATAAAAAAACTCGAAAAATAATTATAAATGCTACCGCAAGATGGGTAATAATAGACAAGACAACAAGAAAACGCACGAACAATCCACTACAAACAAATCGAATGCCAGTACTACACAAAAAAGCAATAGAGAATTCACTAGAAAAACTTGATAGACCAGTCGGCTTCAACTGTGAAAGAAACTTCACAGTCAGATACAGCGAAATAGATTTTAACCTACACGTAAACAATACACGATATCCAATGTGGATGCTAGATACACTTGGCATGGATTATCTCAACATGCACATGATAAGCTACATCGAGATTAACTACATATCAGAACTACGATACGGCGATGAGATTACAGTCAGGACATTTCGAGAAAAGACAGATGGAGAGATCCACACACTCGCTCACGAAATAGTCAACACCGAGACAGATAAACTCTCATCGATTGCACGCACAATATGGAAAAGCGACAAAGATCGCCACATCTCAGAAGATCAACTCCCTCATGTCATCGATCCTAAAATCGGGCATGAATGCCCCAAGAGATAGATCCACCGGACTCCAATTAACAAAAACAGTCTTAACCCCAGCCCTAGCCCCACTCTCAATATCAAATACAGCATCCCCGACAAATACAGCATCTTTCTGGTCAACCCCAAAAAGCTCCAAAGCCTTGAGAACAGGCTCAGGCTCAGGCTTATGCTTATCAGTCTCATGTGGAGTCACATATAAATCAAAATATTCATAAATACCAAGATGTTTAAAAAAAGGAAAAAGAGAGACGCGGCTTCTTGAAGTCACGATTCCTAACTTTTTTCCTTTTTGCTTCAGAAATTCCAAAGTCTCTTTCACACCAGGGCAAAGCGAAATATAATCATAGGCAAGCTGATCCTGATGGACAATGTGTTCATCTCTAATCTCTGCATACTGCAAGTCAGTCAATCTGCCTAAGTAATATTCTAACTGAGTTCGGTAGGGAATGCCAATCATGTGATCTAAGTTTGCCCTTGTCAGAGGATTTATTAATTTTCTATCTCTTAAAGAAAATTTAAAACACTCAAAAATTAAATCCCTTGTATCCACAAGAGTTCCATCAGCATCAAACAAATAACAATCCCATTCAAAATTCATCACAACCCCTATTATGCCATCTCTTCGACAGCTTCTTCCTCTCTCTCCAAACTACTATCATCAGTAGACTCTAACTGCTGCTCAACCTGCTGCAACTTCACCTTCAAATTCTCGATAGTACGTTCAATTCGCTTTTTCTCTTTTTCCAGCTGCTCATGCACAGAAAGCTCTTTTTTCTTATCCTTTACGACAAACTCTTGCTTAACAACATCTGGACTCACGCCATCTTTAAAAGCCTTCTCAGCCTCTTTACGCCTCTCTGGCTCCTTGACCTGCGCGACAATCTTCATATTCTCAAAACCAATAGCAGAATCAATATCATGCTTAGAGACAGTAATAATCTGCTTAGCAAGAGTCATTCCAAGACCTAACTCACGAGTGACATAATCATCAAAACTAGCCTTTTTATCTTGGCACAAATTATAGGCCTTCAATAACACAGCTCCAAAATCCTTCATCAAGGCACCATTAGTGCCAATAAAACCCTTCTTAATCTTCTTAGTCAGCTCAATAAAATCATTGTCAGATCTGTAAACATTATAAAAAAGCTTCATCTGCTCTGCTCTATTCAAAAGCTCATGAAAAATACTTCTAAACTCATTCGTGTGACACCTATTTGACACAGGCATACTAGTAGTAGTGACATGAATATGATGAGCATACTCATGAATAGCACAATAAATCAACTGAGAATCAGTCTCCATATTCCGGTTATGGATATAAATCTTTCGTTCATCAGGCTTATAAAAACCATCTACCTGCTTACTAGATTTCCCAGTAAATAATACATCAAATTCCTCTGTAGGCTCCTTAATCTTAATAAGAAGCGCCTTTACTTGATCTTGATTCATTTCCCCTCCAACTATCTTATATGTTCTACCATTTTTAACAAGATTTTTCAACGTAAATTCAAATCTAAAAGATTATATTTATAAAAGGAAAGTCAAAAACCTCCAAAAATTTGAATTGAAAGAAAAAATTTCTTAAAATTGTTAAG
>JAFGXN010000139.1 GCA_016936615.1 Spirochaetales bacterium
GCAAGTTGGTTAAGCTGGTGATTGTTTGCACTGTCGATAGGGTGCTGGTTGTCGAAGAGGTGTGACTGGTCGTTCAGGATTTATTTTGTATGTTCTGTTGGTTTGTTTGTTGGGGCTTGGTATTTGGCTGTTAATTAGAATTCTTTTAATCCCAGAACCAATCCCTACCACAGCTAATCCGCGGTAAGGATTGCAGGGCAGGCTTTGTCACGCAGAAACTCCCCAATTTATAAGAAATATAATGCTGTCGTTCTACGACGAATACCCAGTAATCTTGTCAAAGCGGCTGTCCATGCAGGAGCTTAGGTCGGTGGTGAGGAATTTGCCGTTGTGGAAGAGGGAGAAGATTGTTGCGGGGGCGGGACAAGATTGTGCTTCTGCGGCGGAGGTTAGTTTTATTACCTTGATGTTGAGGTTGCGCTTTGCGGCGGTTTCTTTGAGGGATTCGGTTATGTGGTAATCGGTGAAGGGGCAGCGGTTAGAGTAGTAGATGACGTATCCGTCTTTGTCGGGGCAGGTTCCTTCTTTGGCTGCGGGGGTGAATTGCGGTTTTGCGCCTGAGTCTGTGAGTTTTAGTACGAGGAGGCTGAAACCTGCCGGTGTTGTGTCGGCTATTTCAAAGCCCTGAGATAGAAGCCACTTTGTGTCGCTCATGAAGTGGAATTTTTTTGTGCCGACTATAGTTACAAGGCCGTCTCTGCCTTCTTTGCGTGCATCGTCAATTGCCTGGGCGAGAAGAGCTTTGCCGTGACCTTTGCCTTTGTATTGTCCTGATACCCAGAAGCAGCCGATAGCGAAATAATTTGGAGCTGTAATTGGCATCCATGCCTTTTCTGCTGGTCCATATTCTATGAAGACTTTTGCCCGCTCATCGATTCTGTAAAATTTATACCCGTTTTCAAACTCTTTTTTCAGCCACTTCTTCTTCATTTCGTAGCTTTCTTTGCATTTTTTGTCTGAGATGGCACAGCAGATGTGTTCCTTGTCGATGTTTGTTTGGTCAAGATTGATAAAATTCATTTTTTTCCTCCTAAATCTTTGAAACTGGGATGCAAATATTCACGAGTGTTGTCTTTGTTTGTACATCATAACAGTCGTGAGGATACTCTTCATAGCAGAAGCCATTTTCGGGGAGAAGTCCTCTCTGCGGCATAATCTCCCTGAAGACCTGCGTCCACGCCTGCCCGTATTCATCGTTTCTGAGTCGGTATCCGCAGACAAGATAATCCCCACCTTCGAGTTTCATCGTCCCAATCTCTCCACAGGCTGAGACCTTCGCTGCGGTTGCAAGTCCAACCGAGATGCGCAGTTTATCCTCGTCTGTAATTCCTTTCGGGTCGTGATATACTACGATGCTTCGCGATTCTTGAATTGCAGTCGGAATGTTGTTGCTTGTCCATTCAACGACATCATTGAAAAGCTGATTGAACAATCTGCTGTCCTTCTCATATTTGCCTGAATGTCTCTTGTAGATTAGAGTCGACGCCGGGATGAATCTCTGAGCAACGCTTATTGACCTTACGCTGCATTCCAGTTCCTTTTTCATATTACAAATATGATGATTTTTGCTGAATAATTCTTGATGATTCTTGCTATTTTTATTTTTCTGCCAGGCTCTTGCTGATGTCGAGAAAAAATTCTTAAATCCGCGGGAAAAAGTTGCGCTGTCGTTGAAGCCGCACTCAAAAGCTATCGCGGTGATAGATTTCTCTGTTGTAAGGAGCATGGCGGCAGCCTTCTCAAGGCGGATTCGAGTAATAAATTTGTAGAGAGGTTCGCCTGTGAACGCATTGAAGATTCTATGAAAGTGGTATTTTGATATGCAGGCAATCTCACTTAACTGCTGGAGATTTAGCTCTCTGCTGAAGTTTATATCGATATAGTCGATTACATTGTTGATTTTTTCTATATAAAAACTAGAAAGATCCATAATCTATTTTGCATTATTCAAGTGGCTTAGTCAATTTTTTTCTTGCTGACAGGGGAGGAAATCTGTTGTATAATTATATAAATCGTTTTGCATATGGGGAAGTTATGAAATTTTTAAGTAAAAAAAACAGTACATCTATTCTGGCGATCTCTTCGAGTGCCTTAGCTTTAGCTGGGTGTTCTACTTTTGGAGCCAATTCGCCGGCAAATAATCTGGATGAGTATTTGAAGCCGGTTGCCCAGTCTGATGAGTTTGCAGGGCGCAGTCCAAATGTTGTGTTTTTCTTTGTTGATGATATGGGTTATGGAGATTTATCTTGTTACGGCAATAAAAGTTATATGACGAAGAACCTGGACAGGATGGCTGGTGAGGGGATGCTTTTCAAGCAGTTCTATGTCGCTCAGCCTGTCAGCGGGGCTTCACGCGCCGGGCTTCTGACTGGAACCTATCCCAATCGGATTGGGATGCATGGTGCGCCAGATCATAATGCAAGGCATGGGATAAATCCGAATGAGTGGACAATGGCTCAGATGTTTCGTGATAGCGGTTATACGACTGGAATGGCTGGAAAGTGGCATCTAGGACATCATCGTGAGTTCCTACCTTTGCAACATGGGTTTGATGAGTTCTACGGTATTCCGTACTCCAACGACATGTGGCCAAATCACGCAGTGCGACCAGGCTTTTATCCAGATCTACCACTCTACCGCGGCAATGAGGTTGTTGAACATAATTCTGATCAGAGGTTTTTCACAAAGAATTTCACTGAGTGGGGTAAAAAATTCATCACCCAGAATGCGGATAAGCCTTTTTTCCTTTATATGGCTTATCCAATGCCTCATGTTCCGATTTTTGCCTCGCCTGAGTTTGAGGGGGCTTCGGGGGCTGGATTGTATGGTGATGTAATTCAAGAGATAGACTGGGGTGTCGGGGAGATCCTAGCTCACTTGAAAAAGTCAGGACTTGATGAGAACACTATGGTTGTCTTCACTTCTGATAACGGCCCGTGGAAGGTCTATGGGAACCATGCTGGATCTACTGGTGGACTGAAAGGAACAAAAGGGACTGTCTATGAGGGTGGCGTTCGGGTTCCCTGTATTGTGAGGATGCCTGGGGTTGTACCTGCCGGGAGTGTTTTTGATAAAGCTGCGATGGCAATTGATTTTATGCCGACTTTTGCTCAGATGGTGGGCGGCAGGATGGCGGGGTGGATTACTGATGGTCGCTCAATGCTAGATGTGTTGCTTGGGAAGTCTGAGGAATCGGCGAGTGATGTATATTTTTTCTATTATGGGAAAAACGAACTTCAAGCTGTTCTCGCTGATGGTTTCAAATACTATGTTCCGCATACTGTGAGAACGATTAGAACTGTAGGTGGCGATGGGCAGCAGGGTTCGTATATCTATCCTCGATGTGAGTATCAGCTGTACAATCTTGCCGAAGATCCAAACGAGACTGTGAATTTGATAGATAATCCGCATTATTCGGCACAATTAGCAAGGTTGCAGCAATTTTATTTGCAGGCAAGCGAAGATATGGGTAACTCCTTGACTAATACTCGTGGCAAAAATACCCGCCGCCCCGCAGAGGTCAAGATTGGTTGGGACAGGCAAGTTACTAAGCTGTTAAGCTTTGATTCAGATTATAATTTGTAGAAAGTCATGAGTAAAAATTGCTCTCTTCTGAAATTAAAATTGTCTTGTAGACCGCAAGCATCCTTTTAAAATCCTCATTGCTTATCAGCAGTGAGGGGTGTTTTCTCCAAGTGATTCCAAGTATGCCGTTGACTTTCACTGCGCCACAGGCAAAAGGAACAGTCTTGCTTACAGACTGGGAAAAAAACATAGTTCCATCTTCGAGACCCGGGATTAACCAGCTTCCCAAATTCGAGAAACTTCCGATATAAGGTCTTATTGCAGGATTTTTAGGATTAGTTAATATTTGGTACAGTTTATCCTTGCCAATAGTCTTGATTATTGTGAAAAAAATCCAACTTTTCCAGTGTAACTTTTTTTTCAGTGCTTTTTTAATCTTTTTATGTGTTTGAAGAGGAGCCTCGCGTGGCAGTTGATACAAATCAAGGGATGAAGAGTGGTTGCCATACTGGTTATCTAGCTGGACAGGACCCCTCATATTCACTGGAATCATCCACCGCCTTGGAATATTCTCATCTGACATATGAGAAAAGATAGTTTTATTAAGCTTGTTGAGTAGATACGAGTTAAGCGAGACACCAGCCATGCTTGCCTTCTCTTCAAGCTTCATCGTCTGCTCACGTGAAAGAACAAACCAAAAATCTATGTTATTTATGGATTTATCTTCATTGTTGATCTTGGCAGTTATATCGAAGTTTTTCCAATCCTTACTGTCTCTCAAATCTATTTTTCTACCTACAATCATAGCCTTTGAGAAAAGAAAAAATCTAACAATCTTTGAAGGTGCGTTCTGCTCTTTTGATAACGGGAGTTTTGGAGGAGTGAATCCAGATTCCTTGATGAATTCTGAAAAGGCACCAATTCCATCATATTTCGCATGTGGATAACTTTTAGTCTCCAATTCGAGAGTAGATACTCTCTTTTCATTAATGACTTTCTGGAACTGATCTCCATTTAGAATTGAGAAATTTATCATCTGCTTCAAGTCTAGCATATCTATAATTTCAAACCCATCTCCGCCATGATCGTGACCAGTTATAATTCTTTCTTTTTTTTTCATAAATTTATTCTATCCTTAATATTTGTCTTAATCGAGTAAAAAAATATAAATCAGCAGGGCATATTGAAAAATCTTAAAATTATTTGATTGATCGCTTCCACTTTCGATATTCTCTTTTCAATTCTAGGACTTTTTTCCAATTTTGCTTTGCGAGATTGGTAGTTTCTGATGGGTCATCCTTTAGATTGAAAAGTTCAGTTCCTGTTCCAGGGTATGCATGTTCATAGTTCTCTATAAACTTCGACATGGCAGGATTTCTTGTAACTTTAAGCTTCCAATCTCCTTTGCGTATCGCATATTGCCAGCCTACATCCCAGAAAAGAGCCTTCCTGTTTGTTGCTGTTTCATTTGTAATATAGGGAAAAAGGTTAATTCCATCTGAGTTGTAGTCGGTTTTTCCAATAATCTCAAGAAGGGTGGGCATTAAATCTAGGGCTGAGACAATCTCATCGCGCTGACCAGGTTTAATCTTTTTCCCCCAAGAAAAAAACAAAGGAACACGGATTCCACCTTCATAGAGGGTATACTTTGTTGCTCGAAGAGGTGAGTTATCTCCAAAATTGCATGACGAACCGCCGTTATCGGTTGTATAGACAATTATTGTATCTTCGTAAACACCTTTTTCTTTTAAAAAATCCAAGATTTTGCCAATTTCTCTATCCATGTAGTAGAGTTGGGCAATGTAATATCTTCTTCCAAGTTCGAGGTTAGGTGAGATTTGCTTCTGATACCAGGATTCGTATGATTCAATCTCGGGGTTCCAGTCAGGATGCTCAGGCAATCCCCATTCGGCGAGGTACTCTTTTGGCATCTGCCATGTGAAGTTGTGAACAGCATTGAAGGCTAGATATGTGAAAAAAGGCTGGTTCTCCTCTATAGATTTTTTCATAAATTCTTGGGCTTCATTTGAAAATATTTCAGTTGTAAAACCATCTCGATCAACTTCCTCGCCGTTTAAGAGCATTGGATCTACATTCATACGAAGTTTATTGCTAGCTACTCCGTAACGTTTGACAGCTTCCTGGCTGTGATACAGGTAGTGAGTTCTACCACCATGAGAGGCAGTCAACGAGTGGAAAAATCCGTGGTTGTGTGGTAGTGAGCGTTCTGATTCAATACCGTAGTGGAGCTTACCAAAGTAGCTAGTCTGATAGCCAGCTTCCTGAAAATGTTCAGCCATAGTCTTTACTTTCGGAGAAAGACCTTTTCCTGCATACCAGGTATTCCCGAATCTTTGCTGATATTGCCCAGTCATTATTCCGCAGCGTGATGGGCTTGATATTGGAGACGATGCATATGCATTACTGAATCTAGCAGATATTTCTGCCAATTTATCAAGGTTAGGAGTCTTGATTTCCTCTTTCAGGTAGCCAAAGTCGGTGTAGCCGTGGTCATCTGAATACAGGATTAACACATTAGGCTGTTTAATTGGTTGTTCAATCTCATTAGCAAAACCTGTTGCAGCTGAATAGAGAGCCAGCCCTGATAATAGTAAATTTGTCTTTTTCATAAATTCCTCATAGTATTCTAACATAGATATGATAAATTGACAAACTAAGATTTTTCCTTAAAATTTGATTAAAACGACCTGTCTAATGAATTAAAAACTTTTCAGATTTAAATTTCAATCGTACAATAGTATTACTATCATTTAACAGGGGTAAAAAAATGAAAATACGAGTTGTTTCTCTTTTTTTCCTAGCTATGGCTGTTCTTTTATCAGCTAATCAGTTAGGAGAGAGAAGTTGGGAGCTAAGTTCTCCTGACAGTTCTATCAAGGTGGAGATATTTCAGTCCGAAGATGGAAGATTGAATTATAAGGTTTTAAAAAATGGTTCTGAGGTTGTAGGGCTTTCGGAATTAGGTATCATTACAGAGCAGGCTGATTTTTTTCAGATAGATAGTATAGTCTTAGAAGGAAAAACTTCAGGTTCTGAGAATTATTCAATGATTCTTGGCAAGCGTTCTGTCCGTAATGTTGATTTCAACCAGATTACGCTGAGTTGTAAGAAGGGTGATTATCAGATGGCGGTTGAATTCAGGGCGTTCAACGATGGAGTAGGCTTCAGATACAGCTTTGGTGGTGAAGGCAAATTAAAAATTATTGCTGAACACACAAGTTTTCAGATGAAAGATGGGGAAAAAGCGTGGATGCAGGCTTATCATAAGGCCTCAGATGCTGGTGGAAAGCCTGCCTATGAGCGGGCTTTTTCAGAAATCATAACTGGAACATCTGCAAAGCTAAAGTTTTGGAGCGAGGGGTGGTGTTTGCCAGCACTTTTTGATGTTGGTGGTAATAACTTTGTATTGCTTGCTGATTCTAACCTTGATGAAAATTACTGTGGAGTAAGATTAGAGAGTAAACCAGTTAAGGGTAAGTATCGGGTGCGTTTCCCGCACAAGGCTGATGCTAAGTGGACTGGAGAGGTAATGCCTGTAGCTCAATTGCCTTTTTCAACACCATGGCGAGTTATAGTTGTTGGAAGTGCTAAGACAATTGTAGAATCAACTCTGGTTGATGACCTGGCTGATGGATTTGATGGGGAGATTCCTTCGTGGATCAAGCCTGGTCGGGCTGCATGGGATTGGGCCTCAGATACTAGGACTGGAAATTTTGGCGAGCAGATGACAATGATTGAGAAGGCTAGCGAACTTGGCTGGGAGTATGTTTTAGTTGATGCAAACTGGAATAAATGGAATAGAGGTGATGTATATTCTTTGATTAAAGAACTTTGCGATTATGCAGCAACTTTAGATGTTGGGGTTATGCTCTGGTACAATTCTGGAGGGCCTCACAACATAATTACGGAGCAACCAAGGAATTTGATGCATGAGAGAGCGTCACGTCTTGAAGAGATGAAAAAAATAAGCAGCTTAGGTGTAAAAGGCATAAAGGTTGACTTTTTTCATAGTGATAAACAGGATAGAATTACGCAATATATCGAGATCCTCGAGGATGCATTTGAAACTGAGCTTCTGGTGAACTTTCATGGATGTACAGTTCCACGCGGATGGCAGAGAACGTATCCTCATCTGATGACAATGGAATCAGTCTTCGGCGGTGAGCAGTACAGCTTTGCATATACAAAGGGACCTCGGGCAAATCAGAATTTGTACTATATCTTTACTCGAAATGTAATCGGTTCGATGGATTACACTCCTGTTATTCTGGAAAAATACATGGCTGCAGCTGGTCCGACATACTCGCATGCGCTTTCACAAGCTGTGATGTTTGAGTCTGCGTTGCAGCACTATGCTAGTGCATTGAGAGATCCAAATCGAGGATACCAAAAGGCGTTTGAGGAGAATCCAGAAGTAAAAGATCTTCTGATGGCAGTGCCATCTACCTGGGATTCTACAATCTTTGTAGACGGCCACCCTTCGACCCATGCGATTCTTGCTCGCGAGAAAGACGGTAAGTGGTTTGCTGCAGGGATGAATGGAACTCGTCTGACAAAAGAGGTCACATTTGCGGCGGATTTTCTTCCCGAAGGGAACTACCAAGCCACAATCTTCTGTGACGGTGATAATCGTCGAGAAATCCGTGTTATAGCAAAACAGATTGTCGGGGGGCAGCCCCTTTCTGTGAAGATGAAACCCCAGGGCGGATTCACCATTATGTTTGAAAAATTATAGTTGACTGAAGATCCC
>JAFGXN010000140.1 GCA_016936615.1 Spirochaetales bacterium
CAGGAGAGATGAAGGACGAACTGGCACGTCTTAAAAAAGAGTTGAAAGAAAAAGACAAACAGATCCGCAAGAACGAGAAAACTATTGGAGAGATGGCGGCTATTATTACTCTAAAAAAAAAGATGTCTCAAATGTGGGGGGATCACGAGGAAGAATGATCTCGTCTGAGGACAAGCGGGATGTTCTGGAGCTGATTAAGCTTAGAAATGATACACTAACCAAAGCCTTAGCTGAAAAACCAGGCAGGTAGAGGCCGAACTCCTAAACTGTGGAATCCGAAACATATTGTAATCTTGAACCCAGACACCAGACAACAACAAATGGAAATATATGCGAAACAAAAAATGCTTCAACTAGCTTGACATAAATCGCAGAACGTCATCCCTCAAAATTTACGATTAACCAGAATCTTCACAATTTTTTCAGTAAAAAATTTAAAAAAGAACGATAGCCCTAAGACAATAAGCAACAAAAAAGAGAGAAGCCAAAAACTAGAACCTGCATTTACAATTTCCTTAGAAATAAAATTTTGAGCATATTCAGATTTTACACCTAGCAGAATTACTGAAAAATACAAAGTTGTAAAAAAACATATCCCTGCATAAAAACATAATAACCATGTTGGGAACTCTTCAAAAGAAGAATACTTTTTTCGCGATTTTAACAAAGCTATTTTTTCTATCATAAAACACTCCTTCTAATAATACACTTTTTTAAATAGTATAACACAAATAACAAAAAAGGCTATCCCATAATTCTGAGTGCAATTATTACAACAGAAAAATCACAACCTCCAGCCAACAAAATCCTCAGCAAGAAATGGATGAAACCGCTCTAAAAAGCGAGCAGTTAAAAAAGCTTGCTTTTTTGAAAATGTTCGATATCGATTATAAGTAAAGCCATTAAAACCATCATCGATACTAATAGAAGAATCCAAAAAAAAGTCTTCTTCACCAAGTCTTTCGTTTATAATATGCGAAATAGTATGATTAAGAATAAAATCAAAGCTAAAAGGAGAGCCATTTTCTATTTTCTCAAAAAATGCATCCAACTCATCACTGCTTATCTCCGCATTATAAATCTTAAAATACAACTCATTGTCAAACTCAAACAAAAAAGAATAAAAAAAGACGAAATTCAAGTCAATATCTGACAAAGCCTTCCGGCACCACTCAAATTTAATTTTGAATTTAACCATAAACTTTTCAAAATCTCTTATATTTACTCGATATATATTACAGAAAGCTTTTAATAAGCCTTGATCAACATGCTCAGACAATCTCAAGACCTCACAAGTTTTTTCAGCAAGCTTACTCAAATCTTTTTCCGGCAAAGAATAAGAATAATCAATAAACCTCTTCAAATAACGGTCAACATTAGTATCAAGCCCATACACAGTACGCACAACATTATGCATCTGAGACTCATCCATCGCATAGACAATCTTCAAATTACCCTCTGAAAAAAGATGTTTCAGAATCTCAAGCATTTTCAGTGCATAATCTGGCCGGCACCTGTCAAGCTCATCAACAAGAATAACGTGAGGCGTTATTACAACCTCTTTTAATTCTTTTTTAAAGTCCCGAATGTAATCAGCAGTTTTTTTATATAAAGAAAAATCACCACTTTCCCCATCTTGTCTGCTAGATACATCCTTATCGATTATACCTTTCGAAGCCACACTTACAGCATTAAACGCAATGTTTTTTAAAATATTAGAAGCTTTCTTTAAATATTCATTTTCCTTTTCAAAATTTAACAGCTCTTGAAATGACGAAATCAAAGGATACAAAGGCTCTCCAGCGAAATCCGTCTCCCAGGCATTTATCTTCACAACTTTTACTTTTTCATTTTTTAGTTCCTGCTCAAGTAGAGTAAGGAAAAAACTTTTACCTGACCCCCATGCCCCATTTATCGAGACAGAGAAGGCTCCATCGCAATCAACCAGCAACTTTTTAACCTTCTGCACCGCATCCTGCCTGTCCAGACAGTCATCTTTATAGACATCTTTCTCAACGACCTCGGCAGCATGGCACTTATACCTTTTCACAACTCTTTCCTGCACATCACTCATTTAAATCCTCCGCACGCAAATAATTTAACTCCAGCCATTATAACATATCATTGTTAATAAGATAATTACGCAAGACAAAAACCAGTCGAATTGAGCCGATTAAAACAATCAAGCTAGCAAATTTACTAAGCAAGCACCCCCATCCCCAAGAACAACCTTGAATTTTGAACTATTAAGCAAAACTTAAAAGTTCATGGAAACCTTGTGCTTTGAATCGCTTTTTTAGCAATTGACATTATTTTTCTTTCTCTAATGGAAGGATTGCATGATTAAGAATTCTGTGGTTTAATTACTATATGAAAATATTTCCACATGAGTAAACAAGAATATTTGGAAGAGCCTCAATTGGTTGCACTTAATAAACATAAATATAATTAAGAGGTGAAAATATGAACATAATTTTATCTAGCATTGGTCTAGCTGGTGGAATTCTATGTGCAATAGCCGATATGCTATTGGATATAAAAGGGAAAGACAATAAAAAGTGTGGATCAAAGAAGATTTTAGATTCAAACTGGGAAAAGATGCCCAATTGGCGATTCGTTTCATCAATTATTATAGCAATGTTTGCCGTACCGATGTATAGCATGGGAATAATATCATTAGGAAATCAAATCAACATCCATAATGAAACATTAGGCTATGCTCTAAAGCTTTCAATTTTTATCGGCGCGATCGGCGGATTTTTCATTCACTCGTTTATATGTGTGATTCCGATTATTTATAAAGAAATAATGAAAAATAATGATTTTGAACTTGCGGATAGAACAATTTCGCAAGCTTTTAACGCTGTAAAAGTACCATTCGCCGCCCTTTACTTAATTTTAATGCTTGCCCCAACAGGAATCGTTTGTTACGCAATAATTATGAACTTACTAAATGTACCAATTTGGTTTATATTTCTTAATCCTGTTGTTTTCCAAATTATAGGGTGGATTTTAAGAGCTATAAAAAAAGAATGGTTCTCGGAGGTTCCTTCAATTTGCGCTGCAAGCTTAGGTCTGGCCATGTTTGGATTAATCGGCATCATCAACCTAATATAGAGCTCTCCCACAGCAAGGCTTAATAAACACACAACCAAAGATCTCTAATGAAAAATTAACAAGCAAAGCCATAAACACAATGGAAGAACTTTCAGATGACCAAAAAAACACATTTTTTCGAGCCCTTTAACGCCTTTCTCAGTTAAAAAAGAATCCTTTATCCCCGCTGTGCAATCAATTTTTCCATGATATAATTAATAACAAAAGTGAATCTACCATCAAAGAACATATCCTGAACATTTACAAAGAGAACGAGCCTAGCAAAGATAATACATTGAGAAAATCGGAATTTCCAATTAAAAGTTATCAAAATAGGAGGTTGATATGGAAAACAAAATCGAAATGTACAAAACTCCAGACGGACAGACAGAGATAAAAGTCAATTTTGATGAAGAGACTGTTTGGCTAAATCAAGAGCAATTAGGAGCGCTGTTTGAAAGATACAGAACTGTAATAGGGCGACATATTCAAAACATTTTTAAGGAAGGAGAACTTCTTAAAGATGAGGTATGTGCAAATTTTGCACATACCACTCAACATGGGGCGATGAAAGGAAAATCACAGACAAAGATGGTAGATTACTACAACCTCGATGTTATTATCTCCGTCGGATACAGGGTTAACTCAAAGCAAGGCACCCAATTCCGAATCTGGGCAACAAAGCGCTTGAAAGACTACCTTATTGAAGGCTATGCAATTAACCAGCGCCGATTAGCTCAGAAAAAACAGAACCGTTATTCTTCACAATATCCATTCATACATTATCCTAATCAGTCGGTCAGATTTTTTTACATTCCCACATTTTTCGCGTCCTTTAGCGCCTTTCCCGGTTAAAAAAGAAACCAATATCCCCGCTGTGCAATCCAATTTTTTCATGGTATAATTTACAACAGAATCAACCGTCACCACAGATGTGCAGCGACGTGATCAACCGCGAGATAACAAGAATATTTAAACTTTTACAAATTCAATTTTAACAATGAGTTTAAAAGACTTTTCAAATCAATTTAAATAAGGAGAGAAACAATGACAGAAACAAATAGAAAGATTGCACTTTTTGAAAAAAAAGAAATCCGCAAAATTTGGTATAATGATGAGTGGTTTTTCTCTGTAGTAGATGTATGCAATGCTCTAACAGATGCAGAAAACCACACAACAGCACGAAAGTATTGGAACAAACTAGCTCAAAGGCTTCGAGAAGAAGGAAGCGAAGTGGTGACAAATTGTCACCGGTTGAAAATTCTTTCTCCTGATAAAAAGATGAGAGAAACAGACTGCGCAAACACCGAACACATTCTGAGGATTATCCAATCTATTCCATCTCCAAAAGCTGAACCATTCAAAAGATGGCTCGCTAAAGTTGGTTATGAAAGAATAGAGGAAATAGAAAATCCTGAAATTGCCCAGGAAAGAATGAAAAAAATCTATGAAGCTAAAGGCTATCCACAAGATTGGATAGATAAGAGACTTAGAGGAATTGCTATACGACAAAATCTAACTGACGAATGGAAGCAAAGAGGAATCTCCGCGCAGCTAAATTTTGCAATTCTAACAGCAGAAATTAGCAAAGCAACATTTGGAATGACTCCAAGCGAGTATAAGAAATTTAAAAATATCCCTGAGAAAGCAAAAACAAATCTAAGAGACAATATGACCGATCTAGAATTAATTTTTTCAATGCTTGGAGAAAAAGTAACAACTGAAATCTCAAAACAAGAGAAACCCAAGGGCATGACAGAAAACAAAAAAGTAGCGAAAAGAGGAGGATCTGTAGCAGGAAAAGCCCGAAAAGATACAGAAAAAGAACTAGGAAGAACCATAGTAAGCCAACAAAATTACCTAGAAGTTTCCGATGAAAATCTCTCGCTCGACAAGGAGAAATAAATATGAATAAAAAAAGCAATCAAAACTCCGAGATAATAATTTTCAGGACAGCAGATGAAATTATCTCTGATGGCTACAGGATCAAGTCTATCCGAGGCACAGAATTTAGAAAATGGGCAACTATCTGTTGCTCATATGTCAGTACAGACTTTGTGTTTACGGCGCATTAATAGGATAAAAACAGTCCATGGATCCCTAGCCATTGAAAGGAATACCTTAAGCATTGAACAAATTACTGCAATTCTTGAGGGGAAACACATACTGGCTCCGCCAGGAGAGATTATACTCACCGCAATCTTCGAAGCTATTCTGAATCTCAGTGACAATACCCCCGAAGTCGCCCCCTCAGTCACCCCCGAAGTCAAAAGACTGCTGGAGGCACTGACGGGAACGATGAGTCGAACTGAGTTAATGATAAAATTGGATCTGAAAGACGAAAAGAATTTTCGAACCAATTACATACAAAAAGCTCTTAAAGAGAATCTCATTGAACGGACCATTCCTGAAAAGCCCAACAGCCGTTTGCAAAAATATCGACTCACACGAACAGGAATCTCTTACTTGAAATTATTACAGAAGGAAGAAAAATAGATGCTCTTCGACTTTTTGCAGAAGACGATTCTATAATCCACAATTTTTCTCATATATATGCCTTCTTAACAACTCTTTTTTCTTAAATTTTACCGGCCTTCAGAACGAAAACCGACAAATTGAACCCTACGCTCTAGTTCATATATCAAGAAAATCCACCCACAACACCATTCCCACTGTCCAATCCAATTTTCCCATGATATAATTACAACAAAAGTGAATCACCCATCAATAAACATATCCTGAACATTTACAAAGAGAACTAGCCTAGCAAAGATAATACATTGAGAAAATCGGAATTTCCAATTAAAAGTTATCAAAATAGGAGGTCGATATGGAAAACAAAATCGAAATATACAAAACTCCAGACGGACAGACAGAGATAAAAGTCAATTTTGATGAAGAAACAGTTTGGTTGAACAGAAACCAGCTTTCAGTCTTATTCGGAAGAGATGTAAAAACCATCGGAAAGCACATTAACAACATTATAAAAGAAGGTGAACTAGAAAGGGAATCAGTTGTCGCAAATTTTGCGACAACTGCAGCTGATGGAAAAGAATATAATGTTGATTTTTACAACCTTGATATGATTATCTCCGTCGGATACAGGGTTAACTCAAAGCAAGGCACCCAATTCCGCATCTGGGCAACAAAGCGCTTGAAAGACTATCTAATCGAAGGCTATGCAATTAACCAGCGCAGACTAGCGCAGAAAAACCAAGAAGTGAAAGTACTAAAAGATGGCATAAGCATTTTAACACGTGCAGTTGCTCAACAGATTGAAAATATCCAGAACGAAAATGAATGGTTGAAAATTTTTTCTAAGGGGCTGAAGCTCCTTGATGACTATGATCATGAAAGTCTTGATACCAGAGGCGTTACAGTTCAGAAAACATTTTATCCTGACTATAACGACTACATGAACATGATTCAAGAAATGTATTCAGATTTTAAGTCTGAAGTTTTTGCAAAACCAAAAGATGAAAGTTTCAATAGCTCAATCAACCAAATCCGCCAAAGCCTGGGGGGCGCAGACTGCTACCCTTCCATCGAAGAAAAAGCTGCAAATCTTCTTTATTTTATAGTAAAAAACCATTCATTTGTCGACGGAAACAAGCGAATAGCAGCCGCCTGCTTTTTACTTTTTTTAGAAAAAAACAATCTGCTAAAAAGAGACAATCGAACAATCATCTCAAACGAGGCCTTAGCATCCCTAACCCTTTACATCGCCATCAGCAAATCAGAAGAGGCAGAGACAGTAAAAAAAATCGTAATAAGTATTTTAAACAGAAGAGGGAAATAAATAATCTCCCATTGTCCAATCCAATTTTTCCATGATATAATTTACAAAAGAAAGGATCCTACCTCTAATCTGCGAAGATCTGATTAACTATGAAGAAACACAATTACTTGACTTTTTACAAATTCAATTTTAACAATGAGGTTAAAAGACTTATCAAAGCAATTTTAATGAGGAGAAATAGATATGAATAAAAAAGACAATCAAAACTCCGAAATAATAATTTTCAGGACAGCTGATGAAAAGATCTCTGTGAATGTTGTAATGGAAGACGAAACTGTTTGGCTGACACAGGAACAGATGGCAGCTCTATTTGAAAGAGATCAATCTGTAATTTCAAGACACATTAGAAATGTTTATGCTGAAGAAGAGTTAAAAGAAAAAAGCACTATGCAAAAAATGCATATTGCAAATTCTGATAAACCAGTAGCATTCTACAACCTTGACGTAATTATTTCTGTTGGCTACAGAGTCAAATCTATCAGAGGAACAGAATTTCGAAAATGGGCAACTGCGCGTCTCAAAGAGTATATCATCAAAGGCTTTACAATGGATGACGAACGCCTGAAAGAACTAGGTGGCGGTGGCTATTGGAAAGAATTACTGCAACGCATACGAGATATTCGCTCATCCGAGAAGATTTTTTATCGCCAAGTGTTGGATATATATGCAACAAGCATAGATTACGACCCCAAAGCAGAAGTTTCCATCGACTTTTTTAAAAAAGTACAAAATAAAATTCATTATGCGGTTCACGGACAGACCGCAGCTGAGGTTATTTTCAACAGAGCCGATGCTGAAAAAGAATTTATGGGGCTAATGACATTTCCAGGAGATAGACCCTATTTAAAAGATGTGGTTGTTGCAAAGAATTATTTAGACGAAAAAGAGCTTCGCTCACTTGGACAACTTGTCTCTGGATACCTAGATTTTGCAGAACGCCAGGCTGAAAGAGAACAGTCAATGACAATGGAAGACTGGGCAGGTCACTTAGATAAAATCCTTACAATGAGTGGAGAATCATTACTACAAGGAGCCGGCAGCATCAGCAACGAATCTGCTGTTGAGAAAGCAACCACAGAATACAAGAAGTACCAGCAAAAGACACTAAGCAATGTAGAAAAAAACTACCTCGACAGTTTGAAAATGCTAGAAAAAAAGACAAACATATCAAAAAGTTAACTCAAAGCAAGGACCCCAGTTCCGCATCTGGGCGACAAAGCGCTTGAAAGACTATCTAATCGAAGGCTATGCAATTAACCAGCGACGATTAGAGCAGAAAAACCAAGAAGGAAAAATCTTAAAAGATGGCATAAGGAGCAGAAACTATGATTTTAGAGAATAAATTAGGAATTACTAATGCAGTGGAGCTTGCAAGAGCTGAAGAGAAGATCAGCAAGACAAAGGCGTTGCAACTTTTTACAAGTGGTTTCTTAGAGAATTTGAATGCTGGGACTTTTCACTCTTTGTCAGAGATTCATCGTTATCTTTTTGAAGATATCTACGAGTTTGCGGGGAAACTCCGGACAGTGAATATAGCAAAGGGGAATTTTCGCTTTGTTCCGCTTATGTATCTTGAAGCTGCCTTGAAAAATATCGAGGCTATGCCACAGTCAAATTTTGACGAAATTATCGAGAAATATGTAGAGATGAATATTGCTCACCCTTTTCGTGAAGGAAACGGAAGAAGCACGAGAATTTGGCTAGATCTCATTCTAAAAAAAGAGCTGAACCTAGTTGTAGACTGGAGCTGCATCGACAAGGAGAACTATCTTCTTGCCATGGAGAGAAGCCCGGTTAAGGATGTTGAAATCAAGGTTTTACTCAAGCAAGGATTAACAGACAAGGTGAATGACCAGTCAGTATACATTAAAGGTATTGATGCAAGTTACCACTACGAAGGATATACTATTTATAAAACTGAGAATCTAGGAGATGATCAACTATGACGTTTACAACTGAGACACAATTAAATCAACAACAAGAATATCACGTTAAAAGAAATAATTCAGAGGTAAAAAAAACAGACTAAAATATATAGGGGTCATAAAAAATTTCTGTGTCATTTCATTTATGAATTCATTCCCAGATGCCAGTTTAGATTCAGAAACAGAGACTCTGACAAAAAGAACGATAACTAATCTCCCAGCCCTACTCTTTCACCTTCCAATCTTTTCCACATTCAGAACAGATCCTGCTGTGTACCGAAACGACTCCTTTACACTCATGACATTCCCACCTAACTCTTTCATTTTCAAGAAACTTTTTTACCCCGACATCTTTGATCTGTCGCAGATTTCCCATTAAATCTTCGCCATATCTCATCAAATAGCTCTTATTTAATCTTTTTAATACGGTACACGGATATTCTTCACAGTCAAAGCAGTATTCAAGACCCTTTGAGATAGCACACTCTTTAATCTTGCAGGCTCTGCAATGTTCCGGCTTTCCGTCATCGCCATTTTTACATCCAAGGCAGTTTTTTTTCTTTTTTAAAAAGGCATAACAAACATTGCAATTTACACCACAATAAGAGGCAGCGTTTTCAGGTATTCTTTCTTTAAATTTCATAGCAAATAACACACCTTTTAATCACGATTTTTTTTATAAAAAAAACTACTCTTCCCTGTTATAAATAACCGGCATTCGCCCTTTCCACTGAGTCCACAATTCATCACTCATCAAAAGTTCCACCATGAAAAATGCAACATTTATTCTGCTAGTTTTACCTGGATTAAACAGAGGGCTTCGGGTTATAGATTCATAAACTTCATATGGCATCACCTCTGAACTATCGATCAAAGAATCAGGCCGTACCGCAGACCATTCAATTTTCTCATTATTTCGACAAATTTCCTTCTGTAAATAAGTCGCAGCTTTGAGATTATCTAGTTGAGGAGGAATTAAACCTTTTAACAACCAAAGGACAGCTCTCTCAGCGAATAATCTTTTTTCTTTAATCTCAATATTTTCACAAGCAACAGTATTCATCAGGACAACTTTAAATCTCTTTTCAGTAGTGCTCATTATTGCCTCGCAAACATTCCGCAAAGAATTGTAAACAAGAAGACGAGGCTTTCCGAAAATTCCCTTGAATGTAATATTATGCCCAAGACAACAAACTACAGAATCACACTCTTTTACCAGATCACAATATTCCTGCTCATTCAACTCGGAAACATTACCTCGAACAACCTCGACCAAGTCGTTCTTCAATATCTCGTCAGAAATATTTGCTCCATCTCTAACAATAATCCTTGTTTCAACTTTTCGTTTAATCAGCTGAAGCAGAACCTGACTCCCAGTTGCGCCACTAGCGCCAAGAACCAATACTTTCATAAATAACTCCTTTTTTTAAAAATACGCATTTAATATTATACCTACCGAACAGCCAGTGAAAGAACTTTCTTTATTTATTTTTTGAAAAACTAAAATTTAAAAAACTATTCATCTCCTACAAGCCACTAAATCATATCCACAGTAATAATTCTAAAAGAGTTTAGCCTATTCTTTTAAAAGATATATTTCTGAAAGATCTTTTAAAATATCTTCGTTTCTACCAGAAAAAGTCTTATCAAACGGCAAATATCCATTGCAAGAGGTAGACAATGTAAAAGAAGATTTAGCAGGCTTACCAAAAAAAGAAAAATAAAACAAACCTTTTGAATCAGTTGAAACCTCATGAATTGTATCTGACGAATCGAATTTCAACTTAACTTTTACATTTCCAATTGGAGTAGAATTTAAACCATCCGCAACTTTCCCATGAATTGAAAACATAGAATCTGAACACGACACTAGAAAAAATACACACAACATTGTATAAATCTTTCTTTTCATAATACACCTCCAAGTTTCATAAACGATATCACTAATTTGTCATTTTTTCAATTTAAAAGCATCAAAAAGACCCTCAGTTTAAAATTTCAAATTTTTACTTCTCAAATAATCTATAAGAATCACCGGAGTATCAGTCTGAAGAATTCCAGCAAAATTATCAATGTGATGATCATACACAGAAGCTCCATCAGAACCTTTTGGATCTGAATAACCACCGCTGATTGAATCCCATAAAGTATTGTACCAGATTCGTACACCAAGTTCCTTCAGTCTCACTAGCTGTTCTTTCTTCAACTTTGATCGCCAGATAGAAGGATAAACAAGTTCAATAACCTTACAGCGGCTTTTTTCACAAAGCTGAACTATTTTTTTCATATTCCTCCAGCCTGAGCCTCCTAATTTCACAATGGGCATGTAAATTATATCTTTATCAAGTCCTGCCATATACTCAACTGTTTCATTAATCTGCCTGTCACCTTTCATAATAATCTGTCTTGTTGTCCCCGTCTTTTTCAAAAGAGGTAGCACATCTTCATAATAAGTCTCTGCCTTATCAAGATTTATCAGAATTCTTCCTTTTGCAACAACCAGAGCATCTTCAAGTGTAGGAATTTTTTCATCTGTAAAATTGTTATTATGGTCTTTCAGCCGTAGATTTTTAAGTTGCTCAAGAGTCATAGCATCAATAGAACCTTTGCCATCTGTTGTTCTATTTACAGTCTCATCATGCATCAAGACAAGGTGTCCGTCTGCTGTTTTTCTAATATCAATCTCAATTATATCAACGCCAATCTCTATAGCTTTTTCTATAGATAAAATCGAATTCTCAGGACCAAATCTCCACGCACCCCTGTGAGCAGTCACAAGAACCTGAGGTGCTGACGCATCTAACAATATACTGCGAATCTGCTCTGCTCTCTCCTGTGCAAACAGATTTAATGAAATAAGCATCAGAAAAAAAACTAACTTTAATTTTCTCATGAATCCTCCAAGGTATTATTTTAGCATAAAAAAAAGCCGCTGCAATCTTTTTTTCAAGAGTCGCTAAGCGGCTTCATATCTCTACAGATTGTTAGCCTTAATCGTCTTCTGATAAGCCTTTGTGTGACTGTAAATCTCAGCACGTAAAGGATTTTTCTTATATCTGGCAATTGCATAAATCATTGAACCAAGAACTCCAACATTAACAACTATCGACAATACAGAAAGAGTCCACAAAGCAGCCTCACTGTAAGTTGGCATAATTCTGAAAAATGAATAGGTCTGGAAATCAACAGAAAGCGCAAACAGCGCATACAAAGAGAGAATCTGTGCTCTGTGTTGCAGCCATGCTCCTCTCTTGAAGAGAAATTCTGCAACTATCGCTGCAAAAAGAATTCCGAACCCGGCATACATTGCCCTGTTTGAAATACAATTATACACGTAGGCAAAATTCCAAATAGAATAACCAGCAATGTAAATCCATGTCATATCAGGCCACACCATGTCTCTTGTCTTATCTCTTGAAACTCTAATCCCGACAAATCCTGTCAAAGTTATAATTGTCAAAATACCTGCAACTGCGTTCAAGATATTCCATGGTCCTCCAAGAATGACATTTCCTGCAGGATCAAATGACTTTTCAGCATATGTTGCAAAAACTTGAAACTCACGGAAGACCGCCTCTGCGATATTCAATGCAAGAATTGCAACCGGAAAAATAATAGCAAACTTCTTTTCACCCAATTTTGTGAAACGAATTGCCATAAAACCATAAACTCCTGCTAGCGCTGAAACAACTTTTACCCAACCGAACCAGGTCTTACCTGACGGAGACCCTCCCAATGGCCCGACAAAGATTAAAAGAGCAAGAACTACCGGCAATAGACAATAAAAAATCAGAGAAACAATCTTAGATCTTCTACTAACCTCATTTAATAGAAGAAATACTACAACAAACAGAACCATTGCAAAAAAACTTGCAATACTCAATCCTTCAAATAAAAATCCCATAATACCCCCTAGATAGATACAAATTCAATATAACATGTTTACTCTGAATGTCAAGAATATCCTACCAAATTTGTAGAATTTTAACTTTTTAATTTTTTGATCATAATAAATAATACAAGTCTCCATTTTCTCAAAAACAGAATATTTGCGCAAATTTTGTACAAATATAACTAACGTTAACACTTTACAAATATTCTATCTATTTTCGAATAATAGCTTTTATGAATTTGACGAGCACAAAAAAGCAAAATAAAATGACAATATAGCAAATCGTGTTGCAAAAAGCGAACGCGATAGAATTATTAGGAGGCATATATGAAACGTTTAAAAATGATCTTGTTTTTAATTTCATTTTTTTCATTATTCGGATGCGATCAAGAATTCGGAAATTTAAAAATAGAATTAAAAGCAGAAAAGTTTGAAATCAAATCTGGTGAAACACTCAAATTTGATTTACAGGTTCCAGAGGAGGAGACTTTTGTTTCGGCAAGATACACAATAATCAATCCACTCGCAGAACAATTAGAACACAAGGAAATTGATACTCCATCTTTTGAATACACATTCACAACAGCAGGAACCTATACTGTCGATACTCTGTGCGAGACAGAGAAAGATTACGGAGTATCAAAAATCACAGTAACTGTTTCAGCAGACATTGTAATCCCAGACTGGGATTTAGGAATTTCATCTATTGAAGGAGGAGAGGGAAAAAGCATAACCATCGATATAAGTGGCTTCCCAGAAACAATAGCATCCACAGATCTTAGAATTCTAAAAAGTGGACAAAACAGAGCAGCCATAATAAAAAAAGAGATTCAAGCAACAGAAGAAATTGATATCTCCGAGCTTAAATTCGGCTCATACATAATAAAATTATTTATTTACGATAAATATGGCAACGGAGAGATAATTTCAGATGATTTCACCATTCTAGATCCAAACAATCCAATTTTCATAGAATTTTACGCTTCGAAAGGAGATGAAAACTATGAAAATACAATCTTTGTAGCTGGATCAATCGATGCACAAAAAGACATCACAGATGTATATATGGAAAGAACCTGCTACTATGGAAAGGATCCTCAAGTTTCTCCACTGGCAGAACCGAAACACAATGGTGGAATAGATTATCTTGATGAATCATCAAAAATCATCGCATACACCGAGAGGTACAGTGCCTTAGACCCAAAATCACCACTCAAATACAATTTTTCAGATAACACATTCACATTTATAGATCCTATGCCATATTATGGGAAAAATGGAAACATAGAAGAGACAAATTTCAAATGGGACTATGCAAAAATAGACAGAGAGGCCTGGAAATATATCAAACGACACAAGGAATTTGATATGAAAAAAGCCTTCGAAGTCGAATACAAAATATCAGCAAGAACAAGCTACAGCCCAGAATATACTGAATCTCTGGTAAAAAAGGGCCATCCTTATCTGGGAAAAAGAGAAATGACATCTCTATGCATCTGGCTAAAACAAGTAGCAATGAACCGTGCATGGAGAATGCAAGTACCAAGATACTGCTACGGAAAATCTCGAGATTGGCTTGGAGGAATGACTATAAACAGTGTTGACGATCCAAATATTCAAGGCGAAATTATTATGGAAGCAGGTAGTAGCGGAGGCTCTGTAGATATTAAAAACTACTCAGATTGGGAAGGAATAAGCATCTCTTCAATCGGGAAAATTTCCATGACTGTAAATATATTCTCAAACAACAATAGACAAGAATTATCCTTTGCTTTTGATATAAAGACTCCACTATATAACGGAGAATGTCACATAAACAATATGGGAGTAAGAGATTACATGCTGCAATGGGGGATGTGGGCAGATAGTAGAGATGGAGGACCTTGCGGAACTATTACACTAAAACGCAAGAATGAGGCAGGAGAAATTATAAAAGAAGAGTCTCTATCTACAGGAGAAATGCTTGATTTGTATCCCAATTATACAAACACGCCATATTTCATTGGTTTTGGGAATGGTTACGATGAATCAGACTACGAAGGGATAACTCACCACGGAGAACCACCTGCACAACCATCAAGCTGGACAAAAATAAACTTTTTATATCCGCCAACAGGCAAACCTGAAGGAACTAACCAAGGAGTAACAGATACTGAAAATGGTAACTGGGCTCATAGAGAAGATAACGACAGAGTCATGGTATATGAATACTACTAGGAGAATCCAGATGAATAAAATAAATAAAATAATAAAAGTTAGCCTTATTCTTACTGCGTTTCTTAATTTTAACGCATGCGATGATGATTTTGAAATTCCAGAAAATCCTCTAACAAAACTTGATACTCAGGAAGTTATTAAGCCTCTAAATTATCTAGGGAATGAACTTTCTGAAGCTTCCACGTTAACGTTCACCTGCAACTTAACAGAAGAAATAGCCACAACAATAAAGACATATAGATGGCAAATTTTAGATGTATATGGAGAAGAAGTTCTTTCTTCTAAAGAAAAGAATTTCACAACAAAAGGCAAGCTCAAACCCGAAGAGTATACAGTTGTTCTAACAATATATGACCAAAACAACAACTCAAGAAGCTTTTCAAAAAAATTCACAATCAAAGCGAGAGAAATTTCACCTGATTTAACCATGAGAAATTTGAATGCAGCTCAAGATACAGGAAAAGAAGACTCCGATGGAATAACTAAGATAAACAAAGAATTGACTTTCTCTGGAGTATCGTCACCAACAACAGCTGTTGACCTTATGATAACAAATCTCTCAGCAGATTTTACCAAAAACTACGAAGCAACAACAGATGGAGCAGGAGAATTCACGATAACTCTGCCAACAGATCTAACGCTAGAGGATGGCAATTATGATGTCTACTTTATTTCCAACGAAGCATCAAGCAACACAGTTTACCTGACTATAGACACCCTTCCAGCGGATGTTGAATGGCTCAACAAAGATGAACTACCAGAAATCGAATATAGAGATTCAATTGACATTTTCAAAGCAATAATGACCTCAGAACCTGTTTTCGAGCAGACAGAAGAGTCCTCTGTTGATACAACAAAGGTAGGTGTTCAAGAAATAGCAATTACAACAACTGATATTGCGGGAAATAAATCAGAAGCAATTCAAAGACAAGTGCAGATTTTACCTCCGGAAGGAGAATTAGTAAGAGATGGCGGGTTTGAAAATGGATCAGGATCAACCATCTCTACTTCATGGATGATAGGAGCAGAGGGATATAAAGATTTTGTCACTGGAAGTGATGAATGGGGAGGAATAATGACCTCGCCTACAGGAGGGACCTTGAACTACGAAGGAGGTAAGGACTTTACACTACTTGAAACTCGAACAAAAAATGAATCTAAAAAATTATTCTTTCATCCAGAACAAAATAATATTTTAGCACTAAGCCTTCGAAGAGTCAGAGGATATGCTTGCCAAGAGATAGATGTTCTTGCAGGTGTTACCTATGAAGCAACAGTAGAAACAATATATGACAACTCAGTAGCATCAAACCACCATAGCTGGAATGCCTTAGCAGTTCAAAGCTTAAATCAAGCCTTAACCTTTACTGAGGGGAATATACGAAATTACCCATATGAACCATATCTAGGCACAGGACAAATAGATCTGGACTCGGGCTTCAACATTGAAGATTATGCTCTAATCTGCAAAAGAGTCTGCTCTGGTCCTAACTCTGACGGCAGACCTGCCGACGACACAAGCGAAATCCTCGCAGCTAATTCCCCGTACACGCTAACAATCCGCTTTACTCCATCCCAAGACGGCAAAGTCTTAATCGGAGTAATCAAGTCAGACCTCTGGTACGGTGCAACAGCAGCCAACGGCGCATCCTTCTTTGATAATCTTTCAGTTCAACCAGTAGACTGGCCAAAAGTGAACTAATTTTTCATATACCTCCACATTCAGCCTCCATAACAGGAGGCTGTCTTTTTTTTGAAAGAGAAGAGAATAAGTAATATATTTATGTAATCAACAACCAATCTCTCCTCATCAGAAGAAAACAGAAGCTTTGATTTTTTTACAAAAAAAAGTTATTATTCAATCTATAGGGAGATATAAATGAGAAATAATTTTTCTGCAATGTTTGTTTTTATGGTTTTTACAACCGTAATAACTTTTTTTGGCTGCACAAAGGATGAAGATGCGCAAAATGGTTCGAAAAGAACCTTAACCGATGCGGTTGGAAGGGTTGTTGAGATTCCAGATGATATAGACAACGGGATTGTAACTATTGGAAGCAGAGGACCGCTAAGATTTTTATCAATTTTCAACATTTTCGACAAGATAATTGAAGTCGACAAGGGAGATGTCACTGACAAGAAGAATGGAAGAGCCTACTCCTACGCCTTTGGCTATGACAGCTTTGATTCTTCTATGCATCACCCAGACAATCAACTAGAATCTGAGACTGTCGAGAAGATTGGAGCAAAAAACCCTAGCCTGATAATTGTTGAAGATCCAACATATAAGAGTTTTCAAAAAAACTGTGAGATACTAGCAAAGAAATTTCCACTTATTGTTCTTCCTCCACAAAGCCTTGTAGAGATGTGGGACAACGAATACTCTCTCGCAAGCTGGTATTGTCAGGCAGTCAACAGTATTGGAAGTGCAATCGGGCAAGAAGATCGCGCAAAAAATTTTCTTGCTGAAGTAAATGGAATTATCCAAGACATCAGAACTCTCATAAAGGCGTCAGAAACAAAGGTCTACGTTGCTGGTCTTACGTGGCGCGGAAGCAACGAGCTCAACACAACTTTTCCCACTTACCTTCCGCTTGATCTAATTGACGGTGCAAATGCCCACGGTGGCGATGAAAAGACTCGTGTCGAGATGGATCCCGAAGATGTTACCTTGCTTGACATCGACTACTTTGTAATCGACCCGACCTCTGTCGACAAGCTTAGCACGCCAAACTCACAGCTTATCCTCAAATGGCTTTACCTCAGAAATTCCGATAATGATTCATCAAATAATATTAAAATTTTTGCGACCCTTCCCATGATTTGGGATAGCGCTAACTATGACTGCATTCTTGCCGGTGCCTACTACCTTGCACATATCCTTTACGGAACCCTTACAAAAGAAGAAGCAGAGCAGAAAATAGAAGAGGTTTTTACGACATATTATGGCGAAAATGGAAAAAAGGTACTACCTAGAATGAAAGAATTTTTTACCCAAAAATCTGAAAGCCACGGCGCCGACTTAGTCCCACTCAACCAGCTTGAGGTTTTTTACAAAAATGGAGAATACTCACTTAGACGAATATGAAAAGATTTAAACTATCCAAAAGGACAAATAGACCAAAACAGAAGGATATCTCTACGACTCCAAAAGATGCGACAACAACAGCCTATCTAAGACACTCAAACAAAAAAAGGCTCTTCCTCGCTGCATTAACACTCTCCCTAATCTTTTTAAGCCTGCTAACAATCCGACTCGGTGGTACAGATCTAAATTTCAAGCAGATAATCAAATACCTCTTTGCCCCAGATGGATCCTGGAATAGCTCTGTTGTGTGGGATTTAAGGCTACCAAGGGTCCTCGCTGCAATCCTTGCTGGCGCAGGCCTCGGTATTGCTGGTGCAGTAATGCAGACTATCCTACGCAATCCTTTGGCTTCGCCCTTCACCCTTGGAATTTCTAATGCAGCCGCCTTTGGCGCAGCCCTTGCAATAGTTGTCTTCAACAGTGGGTCTATGGTCGGAACAATGGAAGTTTTCTCCATGGTCTCAAACCCGCTTGTCGTAACGCTAAGCGCCTTTACTTGCGCAATGCTAGCAACAATCATCATAATAGGGCTGATTCACCTCACAGAGAGCACTCCTGAGACAATTGTTCTTGCAGGACTAGCTATCAGCTCAATCTTTGGAACAGGTCTTGCCATTCTCACCTACCTTGCCGACGATGTAGCAATTGCATCAATAGTTTTTTGGCAGTTTGGAAGCCTGAGCAAAGCTGGCTGGACAAGTATAGCGATAATATCAGCTGTATTGATAATTTCATTCCTTTTCTTTTTCATAAAACGGTGGGATTACAACTCAATCGAAGCTGGAGAGGATGTCGCGAAGGGTCTTGGCGTAAAAATTGCCCAAACAAGGATACTCAGTTTGATTATTTCTGCACTCCTTACCTCGACTGTAGTCTCTTTTTTTGGAATTATCGGTTTTATCGGCCTAATCGGCCCCCACATGGTCAAACGACTCATCGGCAATGATAATCGCTTCTCATTGATAGGCTCAATGCTTACCGGCGCTACCGTGTTAATGCTATCACATATTGTTGGCTCCTACGCCTTCTCAGCAGCTATTCCTGTCGGAATTATCACCTCCGCAATCGGTGGTCCACTTTTTCTAATGATTTTAATGAAGGGAGATAAGAGATGATTATTGATGTAGAAAATATTAGCTTTTCCTACGGGAAAGAGACTGTGCTTGATGATATCTCTTTTTTTGCTGAAAAAAACTCAATTGTCTCTGTGCTAGGATCTAACGGTGCTGGCAAGACAACTATGCTGAAGTGCATGTGCAATGTGCTTAGACCCCAGAAAGGAGCTATCCATGTCGAAGGAAAGGATGTTCTGAAGATGAAGGCCCGCGAACTTGCAAGACACATCGCATACGTACCTCAATCTGTAGCCACCTCTAGAATGACAGTTTTTGACGCGGTCTTGATTGGGCGACGTCCACATATTGAAATAAATGCTAGCAAGAATGATATCGCGATTACAACACAAGCAATCAACGATATGGGACTCGAGAAGCTTAGCCTCCGCTATCTAGATCAGCTCAGCGGTGGGGAGTTCCAGAAAGTGCAGATTGCTCGCGCCCTTGCCCAGGAGACAGATATTCTGATTCTCGACGAGCCTTCTAATAACCTAGATATTGCAAACCAGCACAAGACAATGAATACTGTCGAGAAGATTGTCCGCAAGAAAGGTGTTTCAGCAATTATAACTATGCACGATATAAACCTTGCTATCCAATATTCTGATAAATTTCTTTTTATGAAGGATGGGAAAGTTTCTGCTTATGGCGGGCAAGAAATTATAACCGAGCAGCTAATTCAAAATGTCTACGGGATAAAAGCAGAGATTATCCTGCACAACAATCTCCCAGTGGTTATCCCTTTTAAGCATTAAAAAAACCCGGAGCTCAATGAGTGTTCCGGGTTTGACAAGTAATTTTAATTTTACTTCTTCAACAAGTCTGCAAATGGATTATAAGTATCTGGATTAGAATTTCCATCTGAATATTTGTCAAGAATCACTGTATCTTCTGTTTCAACAAATGGCTTCAAAGCAATTCGTCGAGCAGACTTATCGACACTGATAATCTCCACTGTCATCTTCTGACCAAGCTTCACCATCGCCTTAACATTATTATCTCGCGAACCAGAACCAAGCTCCGAGACATGTACAAGACCATCAATTCCTGGCTCAAGATTGACAAATGCACCAAACTGAGCAACTCGCACAACTTCACCCTCATGTCTTGTTCCAGCTGAATATTTTGCAACAACCTCATCCCAAGGATCCGCAGTCAATGCCTTCATACTAACAGAAACCCGCTCACTCTTCCAATCTACTCGAAGGACTTCCGCCTCGATCTCCTGACCGACAGCTAAGAAATCAGCAATTTTTTCTACTCTATCTCGGCTAATCTCTGAAATTGGCAAAAGAACCTGAAAACCTTCAACATCAACAAAGGCGCCAAAATCTTGCAAAGACTTGACAACGCCTTTGACAACAGCACCCTCAACAATCTTATCTTTTAGGCCCTCGATATTAGCCTTTCTCTCCTCATCAATAATTGCACGGTTTGATACAAGAATATTTCTTCCATTCTCACCATACTCAATTATCTTAAAGGTCAAAGTCTTACCAACATACTCAGCAGCGTTCTCCACACGGCGACTTCCCATCTGGGAAAAAGGACAAAAAGCACGAGACTCTCCGAGAAGAACTTCAAATCCACCCTTAATCTCAGCTGAAACCTTTCCATCAACTGGAATACCATTTTCAAAAGCATTCTCCAAAATCGCAGAACCAAACGAAGCATTCTTGTCATTTCCAACCTTAGCAGCAAAGACCATCTCTCCGTTTTTCGCCTCAATGAAAAAAACCTTTATCTTATCGCCAACATTTACGCTTATCTTTCCTTCTTTATCTGCAAACTGAGAAGCATCTACGCAGCCTTCACTTTTTCCATCTAAATGAAAAAAGATACAATCTCCTGATATTGCAACAACTTCTGACTCCACAAGCTCACCTGGAGCAAATCTCTTAGACTGTTTAAAGCTTTTTTCAAACATCTCCTCAAATGACTCTTCTCTTCTATTATCCATCTATTCACATCCTTTCATAATTCTCAATAAAGTTATTTTATATTAATATATTTTCTAAAAATTTTGAATAACATTCTAATAGAAAATCATCAATTTAACTTAGAGCATGCTTTTTTTTATAAGAATTTTCATTTTTACAATGAAAAAACCACTACTCAACCTTCCATTTCAAGGTTTTTCCTGCTGCAAAAGGGACAACCCCATAGTAATCATCAAACATAATATGGTCCTCTTTAACAAGTGTAATTGTCTCTGTAGGAATTTCTTTTCGGTAAAAATTCAATCCATTTACACAGAGAAACCCTTCTAGATTATCTAGGGCTTCTTCTTTTTCAAAAATTTCAACAATCACTGGCAATGACGACAAGGCTGAGAAGACACCTGCAGCTCCAGAGAAGTTCTCCTTGTCCTTTTTCAAATGTGGCGCACTATCTGAGCCGAAGAAAAACTTAGATGATCCAGAAGTTGCTGCCTTAACTAAGGCTTTTCTATCTTTCTCAAACTGAACAATCGGTTTACAAAATACGTGAGGGCTTAATCCTCGCCCAAGCAGATCATCCACAGTGCTAGACATATGAACCGCAGTAATTGTTCCGACAAGATTATCTGGTCCATTCTTGATAAATTCTACTGACTCCTCAGTCGACAAATGTTCTAAGACAACCCTCAACTCAGGGAACGCCAAAATAATTTTTGCAAGAACAGGAAGAAACGCTCTCTCCCTGTCAAAAACACTCGCATCTGGATTCTCGCCATGAATGCTCAGAACCAGGTCTAAATCCTGCATCACCTCAAAAATTGGGAACAAGGTCTCTATCGAATCAGCCCCATCCTCTGAGTTGGTTGTAACCCCTTTAGGATATAATTTCCCAGCAACAGCACCAGCTTCCTTCAGTGCGACTATCTGCTCACGACTCATATCTTCAAAAATTTTAAATGTCATTAAAGTCTTCAAATTTCCTGATGAATAACTGTGAATCTTATCGCGATAAGTAATCATCTCATCAGCACTCTTAATTGGTGGGATTATATTTGGCATAACAAGAATTGTATCAAAATATTTTTCACTCGCAACCACATAGTGAATAAGAGATTCGCCCTGTCTCAAATGAACATGCAAATCAGAAGGGCGCTTAATTGTAATTTTTTTTTCCATATAAAAAGAATACTATTTTTATCTTATTTGAGCAAGAATTTCTAACAAATCTAGCCTATTTCGGCGTTCTTGCTAACCTAAATCCGTAGTTCTCGCTAGCCCAATTAGAACTATCACTCGAAAGATATCCAAGCTGTGAGTAAAGAGCTCCATTCAGCCAACTACCACCTCTAAGTCGCCAGGTATTAGAACCAGTACTATCGAATATCCACTCAAGTACATTACCTGACATATCATAAAGACCAAGTGCATTACTGCTCTTCGATTTAACTTCAGCACTCATACCATCGCTATTTGGATTATACCAACCGAAAATAGAGCTTGCTTCGTCATTCTCGTAACTTGCAGTTGAACCACTAAGAGAGTTCCCTTTTGTAAAAAAGATACCTGAATCAGGCGATGCAAAATTATATCCAGAGATCTCGCTCTGCACAGTATTTGTTACATCAGAACCTCTCCATCTCGCAGCTAACTCCCACTCTTTTGCTGTTGGCATCCGAAAGCCATCGTTTGCTGTCGCCTCTGCGGAATCACAAACAGAACCGTTTGCATTAGTCGAATTTCTAAGGATTTCTCCACCAACCCTATAGACAGGCTCATAGCTTGTACCATAAATGTCATTATACCATTCTGTTGCAGCATTACACCAGACAACGACATCTCTCCATGAAACCATGGTTACAGGATGATATAAAGTCATAGAACTAGCTTTCACATCAAACTCTCCACCATGAGACCCCATTCTACCTGCACTCTCAAAAGAATAGATATTCTCCCCCCTGTTAACATGAGTAGACCAAGAATATACAGTATTCCACAAGAACCAAGTAACAGGAGTCTGCCCAATTTCGTAGCGGTAATCAAGTGTCGCAGTATCACTATCTCCTGTACCAATCGGGAATGTAATACCACTGCTAGGAACAGGAACATCCTCCATAGAGATGGCAGGCGCCCAAACTGCGGTCACTGTAAGTTCAGCAAGAATCACTGAAAAATCTTGATCCCACTCAACAAGAGCATACCATTCACGACTAACTTCAGGCGCTAACGCAGCAGAGCCGGCTTCTACTAACTGAGAAGTCTCTCCTCCACCAGTGCGAGTTCCACCATCAAGAACAAATGTAACATTATAACTCTTCTTGCAACCAAAAAAAGCTAACAATATAGACAAAAGAAAGATAAAGCTTAATTTTTTCATAAGACCTCCAAAAACATAATATTTTATACCACAAAACCCTATTGCTCAATAAAAAATCTCCCAGATCTACAAAAAATAGACTGGGAGAGCAACTTTTTTATCTACGAATTTATATTATTCTACATACATTAACTGAAAATCATCGACTCCAGGCGAACCACTCTGGGTATCTTCCCGAAGACCACTCGCCCACATGAAATCATCTACAAAAAACCCGATATGGATCCTATCCTCAACGCCTGTTTTAAAATTTAATAAAAGATTGTGCCATACTCCACTTGTGCGCATAGATGCCTCGCGATTAGCCGAATCTCCTATCCATGCGGAAGAACCGACAAGCCCATTAGAATCAAATAAATCCCAATTATTATCATAGAGATATGGGTTTTTTATACTAACTCCTGTGCCAGTTCCAGCAGTCCCTTTAATATGTTGATCAAAAAGGTCTTCTTCCTCGACTGGAGAGTGAATACTATTATAAATGACCAAGGAACTATCATGAAATGCGGTTAATCCTGCACCAACATAACTTGTGTAAGATCCTTTATTTTCACTGAAGACACTGACCATGTCAGTTTGCCTTTTAACCTGAGCTGATAATTGGTACTTCTGCCCTGGAATAACTGAAATCTCCTGATGGAGAACTGCTTGAAGACCTGCGAGATTCTGTCCAGTAGTATCTCCCCACATCATCAAATGATAAAAAGTAAAATAATTATCACCCCTGTAGGCAAGAGCATCTTCCCAAATAGCCTTATCAGAGGGCTTCATAAGATGAGGTTGTCCATTGTAATTGCTTACTGCGGTTCCATTTCCAGGTCGTCCAGTACTTGCAGTTATTGGTGTCCTCAAGTCCCATGCGACCTCACTCTCATCAGTAGCTAGCCACAAGAGCTCAGGAATGTATCGAGAGTTCCAATTCTTATAGGAATTATTTCCTGGATCCTCTGTCGCTATTGCTTTAGAAAAATGATCATTTACGTGGTCTTTCTCATATGCCACCCTACCATGAAGCTTCCAGTTCGTATTATTCCCCCACTCAAACTGAAAATATCCATCAGGAATTATCAAGCCCGGGTACAAATCAAAGTTCAAAGTTGCTGTAACTGGGTACTCAACCTCTGAGAGATCTTTCACTGTCGCAACAACAGAGATACTCTCGGTTCGAGCAGCAGCCTCTAGATTAAAGTTATCAACTTTCGCAGTAACGACCTCATCGACACCTTTAACCTCAGCTGCTATCACTGGCTGGTTCGACGCG
>JAFGXN010000013.1 GCA_016936615.1 Spirochaetales bacterium
AATTACAGTTTGTACATCATTTATCATGTAGTGAGATATTAGTCCAAGTGAGGTTTGAATATTGTATAATCTGTTACCACTCTTCGCGTCGAGAAATCTAAGGCTATTCATATCCGCAGTAGAGTAGACAATCATATCGTTTTTTGGAGAAAATGAAAATTGTAGAGGTCTCTCTCCTAATCTGTGTTGGAATATCATCTTTTCAGATTGCCAATCCCAAAGAGTTAAAAAATTATTATTAGAACCAGCACTAATCATTATAAGAATCTGAGAAGTTTCAGGAGCTATTTCAATCTTTTGTATGCTATACGGTGTGACTTTTATATCCTTTACAATGGCTAAAGTGTTGATATCCCAAATCTTTAGTCGTCCATCTGTTCCAGCAGTGAATATAAACTTGCTGTCAGACATTATATCTTTTATTGCACCGGTATGTTTCGTATTTATTAGAAGCGATTCACTTTCCTGGTTACTTACATAATTTATCATATTAGCAAAAGATGCTACAGAAATTCCTATTGATAATATCAAAGCTAAGATCTTTTTCATTAAAATCCCCCTCTATTTATTATATTCGATATATCAGTTTTTAAAACAAAAATTGTCAACAAGAGAATAATAAAAAGTCCAACCATCTGATAGCCAACTAGGAATTTTGTTGAAGGTCGCTTTCTCATAACAATCTCAACAATTGATATTACAATATGACCTCCATCAAGGGCAGGTATAGGTAGAAGATTCATAACCCCAAGGATAAGGCTTAGTATTGCAAGGGTGCTAAAGAAATCATACAATGCAAGCCCCATATTGCTCTTTCCTAGCTCAGTGAAGTTGCCACCTATGCCTCCAATTATTGAGAGAGGTCCGCCCAAATCTTCTTTGCTGTATACTTCCTTGTTTTGTCCTGTTATTATTGAGTAGAGACCTATGAAATTTTCTTTGATAAATGACAGAGGCTTAGTAAATGCTAGTTTGAATGCTTCGCCAGTTGGAATATCGTGCATTTTTAAGTATAGATTGATTGATTCTGTGCCAAAAAAATAATCAACATGCTCATTTTCATCAAAGGTTCTAACTGTCTTTATTTCTACAAATTCGCCATCTCGTATAACAGTTATTGTTGGAGACTCTTTTTCTATATTATAAAAATCCTTTAACTGAGTGTAGAAGTCGTCTATTTCAACCCCGTTGATAAGATAGAGAGTGTCTTCATTTTGTATTCCAGATTTGCTCGCAGCAGAGTCCTGATTTAGATTTCCAATTGTGATAAGTCCTTTTATTCCAATAATTGATCGACTTGTTTCATTGTCAAATTGAGGAGTCACTTTAAGCTCAAGCTCTTGATCTCCGCGCAGTATTAATAGAGAAATTTCTTCTTTCTTATCTTTTACAGCTGAAATTACATCGTTAAAAGAAAATATTTGCTTGCCATCGATCATAATAATCTGATCTCCAGCCTTCAATCCAGCTTCTATTGCAGGAGATGTCCCGTTCTCAAGTTCTGCAACATCTATTATGTTTTTTGTTCCAATTACTCCGATCTGAAATAGAACTAAAAATATCAATACTGCTGATATGAAATTAAAGCCAGGACCAGCAAAAAGAATCAATATCCTCTTCCAAGCTGAAGCATGGTAGAACGAACCTGGTTCTGGTGGAACACCTTTATCTCCGGCATCAATCTCCTTTGCTAAATCATCTTGCCCCTTCATCTTGCAGTATCCACCAATTGGCAGCATTGATACCCTATAATCTGTGCCCTTGTAGTTTACTCCAAACAATCTTTTTCCCATTCCAACAGAGAAGGTTTCTACTTGAACCTTAAATAGTTTTGCAAATGCAAAGTGTCCTAGTTCGTGAATGAATACGATAATGCTAATTCCTAGCAGTCCAATAAAAATTTTAAGTATTAACATAATTTCCCTTATTTGTTCTTGCTTATCAAGTCGTTTGCGATTATTCTTGCTTCTTTATCTATGTTTAAAATATCATCTATAGATTTAAGATTAGAAGTCCAATTATAATTTAATACCTTCTCTGTATATTTGGCAATATCAAAATAGTTTATTTTGTGGTCAATAAAGGCTTGCACTGCGCATTCGTTGACTGCGTTGTAGACAGTTGTGTAACCGTTGCCCTTGTCTGCAATCTCAAACGCAATTTTGAGCATCGGGTATTTCTCAAAATCTGGTCTTTTGAACTGTAGATTGACACTTGTCAGATCTAAGTCGCACGTTATATTTTTAATTCTATCAGGGTAGGTTATCGCATTCAATATTGGATGTTTCATGTCGGGTTTGCTTATTTGTGCGTAGTAACACCCATCGATAGTCTTTATTAGCGAGTGAACATAACTATCTGGGTGGATTAAAACCTCTATCTCTTTAGGTGATTTTTCAAAGAGGTAGACAGCCTCGATTACTTCTAGCCCTTTGTTTGCCATTGTGGCTGAATCAATCGTAATCTTTTTCCCCATATCCCATGTCGGGTGTTTGAGAGCCTGTTCCACTGTCGCATCTGCCATCTGTTGTAGTGAGAAATCCCTAAAGGCTCCACCCGAGGCAGTGAGAATTATTTTTGCTATCTCTGACTTTTTTCTACCGTGGGATAGGTCAAAGACTGCGTAGTGTTCCGAATCCACTGGAAGAATTTGGACATTTTTTCTTTTTGCAATCTCAAATATTAGTCTACCTGATGTTACAATTGTCTCTTTGTTTGCAAGGGCGAGATCTATTCCATTCTCAAGAACCTTTACTGAAGGCAGTAACCCAGCTGCACCAGCAATTCCGTTAACTGCGATATCAGCGTCACTCTCTTCAATTAAAGTTAGTATTGCATCGGTTCCGTGAGGAAAATTTTCTTTATTCTCTTTGAGTACTGCAATCTTTGCGTCTGGAAATTCTCTCTTTATTTCAGCTGCCTTTGCTATATTGTTAGCACAGGAGAAGCCGACAAGTTCGAATTTATCTTTGTTATTTCGTATTATATCAAGAGTGCTTTCGCCAATTGAGCCAGAAGCGCCTAAAACGAGAATTTTTTTCATAATTATCCTTGTATTATCTTCATTAGTAAATAGAAGAAAGGAGCTGAGAACACTATCGAGTCGATAGAATCAAGAACTCCACCTCGTCCAAGCATTATTTTTCCACTGTCTTTGATATTTGCGCTACGTTTGAGTGCAGATTCAAATAGATCTCCGGCAGTTCCAAGAATGAATATTCCAATCGAAATTACTATCACGTTTAGTATGTTCTTTTCGAAGAAATCACTCTTGATGTAGTAGCAAGCAATACCTATGCCGATTGTTCCAGCTAGGCCGCCGATGAAGCCAGCAACGCTTTTGTTTGGGCTTACTTTAAACGGCTTCGGAGTAAATCTTCCGATTGTCATTCCCACAAGGTAGGCAAATGTATCATTAGCAAAGACTAGGGCAAAGAAAAAGAGAAGACCATAGATTGGGAGATCTAATTTTCCAATTAGTAGGACAGTTGCAGGAAGTATTCCTGTATATATAACAGCAAAGACTCGCGCAAGAACCTTTGACGCTGTATTTTCCCAGTTATTAGTCTTGTTGATTATTGCTGTAGCTAATTGGAAGATTAAGATTAAGAAGAGAAGAAGGGCAAAAATATTCAGGTTAATCAGATCTATGCTATAGACATAGGTTAAAATCACAGTTGTTGCAGCTATTGCACTTGTTGAAGCAATATCAATCTCAATTCCAGCACTGTTGAACAGTCTTGCTAGTTCAAATCCTGCAAGGGCTGCCATTATTACCATTATCGAGCTAAGCAAGAAAAAATTATATTCTGGAAGCAATATAATTGAGACCAATAGTATTGGAAGTGCTATTACCACTAACAGCAATCTTTTAAGTAGTTTTTTCATTTTACCCCACCGAATTTTCTGTTTCGTGAACCATACCACTTTAGCGCAGCTAATAAATTATCTTCAGTGAAATCTGGCCACAATATGTCTGTATAATAGTATTCAGAATATGCTGCTTCCCAAAGAAGGAAATTACTTAATCGTTGTTCACCTGCAGTTCGTATAATCAGGTCAATTTCTGTAATCTCTGGGCAATCAAGATGCTCTGATATTGTATTCTCTGTTATTTCTTGTTTGTTTTCAAGAGCCTTATTGATTGAGCGGACAATCTCATCTCTTCCACCGTAGTTAATTGCAAGGCAGACTGTTAGACCAGTAAAATGATCTGTTGCAGTCTCTACATCTTCGATTTCTTTTATAATCTCTTTTGGAAGTCGAGATTTATCTCCAATTACCTTAACTCGGATTGAGTTCTTCTTGTAGAAGTCCATCTCTTTTTTTAAATGTTTGCTTATTAATTTCATTAAGAAGCCGACCTCTTCCTCAGAACGCTTCCAATTCTCAGTTGAGAATGCATACAAGGTTATGTGGGAAATTCCAAGCTCGGCAGCTTTTTTTACAGTAGTCTTAGCGGCTTCTAGTCCTCTAGTATGGCCAAATGTTCGGGGCTGCTTACGTGCTACAGCCCAACGACCATTTCCATCCATGATTATTCCGATCTTTAATCCTGAATAGTTATTAACTTCTTCCATTAATCTTCCATTATTTCTTTTTGTTTAGCAGCTTGAACATCATCAATATTCTTCACATACTTATCTGTTGTCTTTTGGATATCATCTTCACCTTTTTTTAGCTCATCCTCAGTGATATCGCCATTTTTTTGAGCCTTTTTAAGAGCATCGTTGGAATCTCTTCGTATATTTCTAATTGCAACCTTAGCTTTCTCAGCCATCTCTTTTGAAAGTTTTGCAAGTTCTTTTCTTCTTTGTTCGGTTAGTGCAGGGATGTTGATTCTAATAATCTTACCATCATTTGAAGGATTAAAACCTAGTTCAGATTTTTGTATTGCCTTTTCAATCTCTGATAACATTCCTTTATCCCAAGGTTGAATAACTACGGTTCGTGGTTCAGGGACTGATATATTTGCTGTCTGATTTAATGGAGTTTGGTTACCATAGTAATTTACCTTGATTGTATCAAAAAGAGAAGCCGAAGCTCTTCCAGTTCGAAGAGTTGCGAATTCTGTTTCAAGATTGCTAACACTCTTTGCCATTTTATCTTCTGCATCTTTAATAATTTCTTTCATTTTAAACTCCTAAATATATTATCCCGGATTGCTCCGGGATATGATTTATTATTCCTGACCAACTTGAAAGTTTACAAAGTCTTTGACCTTGATTGTCACGCCAGTCTCTTTTTCAACTTGTTTCTTAATTGCTTCAACAGAAACTTTATCGTCTTTTACGAATTTCTGCTGCATTAAGCAGATTTCAGAAAGGTGTTTGTTAATCTTTCCTTTGATAATGCCTTCAATTACTTTCTCTGGCTTATCAAGGTTCGCAGTCTGAGCTTTGAAGACTTCTTCTTGCTCTGCTACATATTTTGCATCAACATTTGCTTGGTCAATATATGCTGGGCTGAAAGCTGCAATATGAAGAGCAGTATCAAAAGCAAACTGCTTAACAGCTTCATTACTCTTAGCTGCTGCATCAGAAAGCTCAAGCTTAACAATAACGCCAATACTTCCACCATCATGGATATACTCAACTACAAGTTCATTGTCAGCAATTTCCATTGTTGATAATCTCTTAAGCTGAATATTTTCTTTGATAATAGAGATAATCTCTTTTACCTTCTCTTCTACATCTGCATTTGTTTCAGTCAACTTACCATTTGCAATCATTTCAACAAGATCGTTTCCAGATTTGATGAAAATATCATTTTTTGCAACAAAGTATGTTTCGCATGAAAGCTCAAGGATAGCAGCAAATTTGTCATTTATCTTTGTAAAGATAAGACCTTCGTTTGTTGCTCTACCACTTCTCTTTGTCGCTGCAGCTAATCCTTTTTTTCTAAGAATTTTCTGTGCTTCATCGAAATTTCCATTTGCTTCGATCAATGCATTTTTACAATCTAGCATACCTACGCCAGTAGCATCTCTTAATTTTTTTACGTCTGCTGGTTTTACTTCTGCCACTTGATACTCCTATTCTTCTTCTGATTTTGCTTCTTCAGCTTTATACTTAGGAACAAATTCACTGTTGAAATCGCCTAAATCCTCATCATCTGTCAATGTCTCAATAATCTGTAGACCAACTTCATTGTCAGCTTCGATTACTGCGTTAGAAATGATTGATGTAAAAAGTGAAATTGCTCTGATTGCATCATCGTTTCCTGGGATTGGGAAATCAATATTTTCTGGATTACAATTTGTATCAACAACAGCTACAATTGGAATACCACATTTTCTTGCTTCACTAACTGCAATAGCTTCTTTCTTAGTATCGATAATAAAGACAATACCAGGAAGTGACTTCATGTCTTTGATACCACCAAAGCTCTTAGTTAGTCGTGTTTTTTCTTTGTTAAGCTTTGAAACTTCTTTCTTGCTCATTCCAGCAAAAGTTCCATCAACTTCCATCTTTTCAATCTTTTTAAGTTTTGTGATTGACTGCTGAATAGTCTTCTGGTTAGTCAAAAGACCACCTGGCCATCTGTTGTTAACATAGAACATCTCAGCTCTTGTCGCTTCATCTTGGATAGCCTGTTGAGCCTGTTTCTTAGTTCCAACAAATAGAACTGTCTGACCATCTTTTACTGTCTTTGCAACAGCGTCATAGGCGTTCTTAATTGCTACAATTGTTTTTTGTAGATCGATAATGTGTATACCATTCCTCTCGGCAAAGATATACTTCTTCATTCTTGGATCCCACCTTTTTGTTTGGTGACCGAAATGCACACCAGACTCAAGTAGGTTTTTCATTGTTACTACTGACAAATTTGTCCTCCTCTAGAAATCCTTCTCTTATTACTCACTCATCTACATAAATGTATTAAGCGGAAAATTTATATTAACGGAAATCCGTTGCTCTTAGAATGCCATAAATTTCATTTAAAGGCAAGCCCACAACATTACTATATGAACCTTTTATTGATTTTATAAAGCCCTGGCTCTGCCCCTGAATCTTGTATGCCCCAGCAGCATCATGCCATTCTCCAGTAGCTATATATTTTTCAAGTAAAAAGTTATCAATTTTCGCAAACTTGACTTTTGTCGTAGCTGCCTTGACTACAGGCTGTTTTTCACCCTCTATCACGCAGATACTAGTAATCACCTTGTGAGATTTTCCAGAAAGCTTTCTAAGAAAAATTTCAGCCTCACTGCTGTCTTTAGGTTTTCCCAGAATTTCGCGGCCGTTGACGACAATGGTGTCGGCAGCAATAATAATAGCATCGCGATAATCCTTGTGAATCTCAAGAGCCTTCATTTTCGCTAGCCTCTTCGCAAAAGCCGCCGGCCTCTCGCTAGTTATGCTCTCATCGATATCAGCAATCTTCACCTCAAATTCAACCCCCAGAGAGGACAACAACTCCCTGCGGCGAGGTGAGGCAGAAGCTAGAATAATTTTTTTCATATAATCTCCCTTACAATGTCTTGAATATCAGAACTCCGACAGGGAGTCCGATCACTGAGCCTATGTTGAGGTTCAGTGTCAGCTTGATGATGTACAAGTCTAGGCTTAGCGGAATTGTCTTTGCCAGCGCTACTGTGTCCTGTGGCATGACAATGTGTGCCAGAATTGCCCAGAATGCAGTGAAAATCATTATCGACAGCAGGCTTATCGCAAAAAAGTGTTTCGCATTCTTTGTGCTAAATTTCATAGTCGATGCCTTGTTTGTAATCTATCTCTATCTCGTAAGGGCAGTGGTCAGAGCCGAAGACATCAGCATGAATCTTTGCGCTTGAAATCCGCCCCTTCGAGCTCTCATTTATGCAAGCGTAATCAATTCTCCATCCGACATTCTTCTCACGGGCATTTGACCGGTACGACCACCATGTGTAGTTCCCGCCCTCTTTATTGAACAATCTGAAAGAGTCGCAGTACCCCGCATTGATGAATTTCGTCATCCACTCTCTCTCTTCCGGTAAATATCCCGGATTCTTCTCGTTCGACTTCGGGTTTGCCAAATCAATCGCCGTGTGGGCTATATTGTAGTCGCCGCAGATAATTATATCTTTTCCTGAAGCAACAACCCTGTTTGCATAATCAAGCAGAGCGTCGCAGAATCTCAGCTTGTAATCAAGTCTTTTTCCTGCTTCCTGACTGTTCGGGAAGTAAGCAGAGACAATGTTAAAATTCTTGTACTCAAGCACAACAGTACGACCTTCTGCGTCAAACTCGTCAATTCCAAGTGTTGTAACATTTTCTGGTTTGATTCTCGTGTAGATTGCAGTGCCGCTGTAGCCTTTTTTCTCTGCATCGCTGAAAAATACTTCATAGCCAGACTGTTCCTTGAACTTCTTTGTCAGTTGCTCCTGCTGAGCCTTTGTCTCCTGAATACACAAAAATTCAGGCTGTTCAATCCTCATCCACTGATAGAGCCCCTTAGTCTCGGCAGCTCGAATTCCGTTTACATTCCATGTTATAATCTTCATAATTAAATAATTAACATTTTTTACTAAAAAAATATACTATTTTTTTTTCTTTGTTTGACATTTCCCTTATATATATTAATATAGTAGTAAGTATTTAAAAATGGAGGTTATATGACATCTCTGAAAGTTGATGATCAATTAAAAAGTGTGAAAGATTTGGATGGGGAGATTATGGTGGTTGACGATGAGTCTATGGTCTTAGATATTGTCACTGCCATGATTAGTAGTTTAGGTTATCGGGTTCGTCCATTTGATAATCCCATAGACGCAGAAGAGTACTTTTCTGAGAATTCTGATAAGGTTTCGCTTGTTATGATGGACATGGTGATGCCTGAAATAAATGGGGTTGAGTTGTATAAGAGACTTGCTAAGATAAATAATAACATAGGTTATTATATCTTATCAGGCGGTGCTCCAGGATATGAGAATATAGATGATAAATATTTTCTTGGCTATATTCCTAAGCCTGTCGGAATGAAAGATATAAAGAAAAAGATAGATGAGGGTCTTGCTATCTTTCAATAATCTTTTTTATATCTTCGATTTCTTCTGCGTTTTTTTCCCAAATATCTTGGGCAGCAGTTATTTCCCCTTCAATTTTTGAAATTGAAGTTGAAATAGCTGTAGATTTTTCTATACATGAATATATTTCAGGTTTCAAAAGTTCATTGTTAAGTCTTTCTAGTTCAGATTCTAATGACTCGATAGCTTCAAGGGTCTCTTCTTCTTCGCGTTCCAATTTTCGAAGTCGGTTTTTCAATCTCTTGTACTCTTCATGCTTCGATTTATTGTCTTCATTTGTTCTGGCACTCTCAGTAATTGCTTGCTCCGCAGTATCTGTCGGGTTCTCTTTTTTCCATAGGTAGTAATTATAATCTCCGTGATAGATATTGGCTCTCTTGTTATCAATCTCAATTACCTTCTGCGCAAGATTTTCCAGAAAATACTTGTCATGAGAGACAAATAGGATTGTACCTCGGAACTCCTGCAGAGCCTTGAGTAATACATCCTTTGAGTGAATATCAAGATGGTTAGTCGGCTCATCGAGGATTAGGAAATTAGATCTTTGTAGTAGCGTCTTTAATAGGTACAATCTGTTTTTCTCTCCACCGCTGAGAACAGATGATGGCTTGTGTACATCATCTCCGCTAAACAGGAAGGCTCCTAGTAGATCTCGCAAGATTGGGTAATTTTCAGTGGAAGAGTTTTGTTCGATGTATTCAAGCACAGTAAGTTTAGCTGGAATCTGGTTCTCATGATCCTGTGCAAAATACCCAATACTTACATTTGTTCCCAGCCTAAATTCCCCACTGCTCTGTTCTTCTACCCCAGCTACAATCTTCAGTAGCGTAGTCTTTCCCGCTCCGTTTACTCCTGTCAATGCAATCTTTTCGCCTCGTGTTATATCAAAGCTGACATTTTGTAATACTTGCTTTTCTCCAAAGGCTTTTTCAATATTGTAAATATTTAGAACCTCTTTGCCTGTCTCAACAGGTTGGGGGAATTTTATATCTATTTTTTTAAAGCTTTCTGGTATCTCAATTTTTTCTAATTTTTCCAGTTCTTTAATCTTTGTTTGAACCGCAGCAGCCTTTGTTGCTTTTGCCCTGAACCTATCGATGAATATCTCCGATTTCTTGATATACTCTTCTTGCTGCTTGTGTCTTTGTACTAATTCTTCAATCTCTTGAGCTCTAATCTTCTCATACTTTGAGAAAGAGTAGGGGTATCGCTTTATCTTCCCATTAAAAATTTCTAGCGTTTCATTGGTAGTTCTGTCTAGGAAATCCCTATCGTGGGCAACAAGAATAATTCCACCGGGGAAACGCTGAATAAACTCTTCGAGCCATATCTTTGCCTCAATATCGAGGTAGTTAATTGGCTCATCTAATAGAAGAAAATCAGGTTGGCTTAGTAAGGCCTTTGCTAGCGCTATTCTCATCTTCCACCCACCAGAAAAGGTTTCAGTATTTTTTTCTAGGTCAGCATTGCTGAAGCCTAGTCCATTTAATACCATAAAAATCTGCTTCTCTCGGTTGTAATAGTTTGAAAACTCAAGAGTTTCTCTAATATGGTGTGATTGTTCAAGTAGTTTTTCAAGGTTTACCTCATCTAGGGTTGTCGATACTGCTTTATCTAGCTCCTCCAACTTCTGTATCATCTTTTCATAGCGAATGAATGCCTTCTCTGCCTCTTTATAAACTGTAAAACCATCCTCCACTATCGCATTTTGTGGTAGAAAATGTATATGAGTATCTTTTGATTCAGATATTGAGCCAGAGTCAGCACTTATCTCACGAGCAATAATTCTCATTAATGTTGATTTTCCACAACCATTATTTCCGCAGAAAGCAATTCTGCATTTTTCCTGTATATTTAGATTTAAATCATTTATTAAGCTTTTGTCTTGGTATGCTAATGAGATATTATTTAGCTGAATGAATTTCATAATCTTCCCTTATTGTCTCTTTGTTCTCATCACAATGTTTATAGGCTTCGAATTCAGTTTGGTTAGAAGATTTTTTGTGAAGTTACCAGCTTCGGTATTCTCCAATCTTAGTGTACCATCCTCGTCTACCTTAATTAGAAAATGAACAACCTCATTTGAGTCAAAGGTAAAGGTCAAAATTCCATCATATTTCTCTCTGAATTTCTTTGAAATTGTCTTCTCAAAAGAGATCTTACCTGATTCTGAGCTTGTTGATATTATCTGAGGAATAAGTCTATGGTTATTTTCCCATTTAAAGGTCTTATCCTTGTAAAAAGTTAAATTTCCATAGACACTGCTTTGTCTATCTTCTTCGTTATTCAGGATATTCTCAAAAAGCATCTCAAATTTTTCGAATTCTTGAAGTAATCTCTCTTCGATATCTTCAATTTTGATAAATACCAGAGTCTCCTTGGAGTTGCTATCAAAAAATTCAAATGTGACTTTATCCTCTTCAACCATAATAGAAGAAGTTCCATTATCGTATTTAAAGAAATTTTCGTTGCTTGTTTGAGTAATTGCTTCGAAATTTATCTCTTTGTCATATTTTTCAGATTTAACTATCAGGACTTGCCTTTCTCTATCTATATCAAGATAGAACTTCTGGTATTGTGACTTGATCTCAAAGATGTCTTCCTCAAGTAGGAGCAAGAAATTTTCAGGATAGAGCTTTGTTGTAACAATTTCAAATATCTTTGCTAAGTGATCAGTTGACTTCTCAACTGCATTTAGAGAACTATTGTTTAAAACTGTGATAAATGAACCATAGGTATATCCCTTTCTCTTGTCTTTCATCACTATTCTATACCAATGTTCTTCGTAACTAGATATTTTCTCCTTTTCAGGACTAATCCAGATTATTTTTGCTATTTCGTCGCGTAGAATTGAACCTACTCTTTCTGAACTTGCATCTGGAAGTGCTCTCAACGCGTGGTTAGATCTAGTTGTAGTGGCATAGCTATTCTTGATTTCGGAGTATTCTTGCGCAAAGGCAACAGCCTCTTTCTTTTTTTTAAAAAACTCAATCAGATGTATTGGTATTTGAACCTCATTCTCTTCGAGCTTGACTATTGCAGCTTCATCAAGATAAGAAATTCTTAAAATAGAGCAGATCGCTCCATTGTTCGCTTCATCGCTTGGATCCCAAAGGATAACTCCAAATTTGTCTGTTTTGCTACATGCAGATATAGAAAGTATAAAAATAGTTATAATGCTTATACAGGTAAATTTTTTCATTTTTTTCTCCAAAGAAATTATTATTTATTATATCTTAAAGATTAGAAAAAAGCAAACTAGATATTTTCTAGAGTTACAGTTTGTGTAATTTTTTCCTTGTTGCAGATAATTACAATCTTTCCTTGTTTTAGCAGATTTATATTTTCGTTTTTTGAGAGAATAATTTCTGCATACTCTTTAGGAATTACGATATCTGTCATATTTGAGCCAAAGACTGCGGTTGCAACGATATTTAGCGGATTATCACCAACAACAACCTTAGGAACATTGCTGATATCAGAGACATATCGGACAGGACCGTAATCCTTCAATCTTTGAGGCTCCATATTCTGCGGTTGAAATAGAATTTCGCCAGTTTCAGTTAGTATCTTGGGAAAAAGACAAAGTTCTAGATATGACTCTTTTTTTTGGCCAAAAAGCGGAAGCCTATCTGCTGCATAGATTACTATTCCAGTAAAATTTGCAGATGGCGTATACATTAGACTTTGTTGTATATTGCTTGCAAAATTATGTGTTACAAAGAAGGATGCAAAATTAGGAAAGACTGGAAAGACATATTCTGCGTTAAGGTATTTTAAATCGTCGCTGAGGTATATTTTTTCTCTAAATCTAAGACTTGTAAATGCTTCAAATCTTTGCAGCGTATTAATATCTCTGAATATATAGTCTTGAACTGTTTGAGAAGAATTAATAAAAAAGCTTTGAAGAGAACGGCGCATAATCAATGGCAACGCTACAGATATCTCCTCTTTTGCTATTATCTTGGCTTCTGGGAGGATAATGTTCTCATCAAGCTTTGACTGTATTTTTACTGTAATTAGTTGGTGCTCCCAATTTATTTCAGTAGTGCTTGTTGTCTCTGGGAAAGCAAAAAAATTTATTAACAAAAGTAGTATTACAAGTTTCCTCTTCATCATCTCTTCCTTGGTATCTCAATTACAGCTCCGATTATTAAAATATCATCGACTGTTAGGTTGTTCTGGTTCATAATCTCTTCGATAGTTACATTGAATTTCTGAGCAATACTCCACAGCGTATCACCTTCTTTGATTACATATTTATTCTCTTCGCTGTTTGTCTCTTCTTCTTTATCGGCAAAAATTGGGATAAATAGAATATCTCCAGGGCTTATTTTTTTATAATCGATATTCTTGTTTGTTTTTAGAAGTATTTCGACAGTTATTCCCTCTTTTTTTGCTATGGAAAAAAGGGTATCTCCGCTTTGTACAATATATTCTTTTTTCTTGTAGAGTTCTGAACTGTGTTTGTTTATTATCTTTTGTATTATTTTTCTGTCTCTTTTTTGAACTTTGAGATAGTAATTATCTCTGCTCGGAGGTGTTATGTAGCCTTTAAGCTCTTTGTTTCCTATTTTAATGTAATCTACAGATAGATCTGCTTTTTGTGCTAGTAACCGGATATCTATCGAGTGGTCAAGCTCTATTCTCTCCCACTCTATTCTTGGAAAGCTTACTCTGAAGTCGGGAAATTGCTTTGCGTTTTGGCAGATATAACTGAATGCTAGAAATTTGGGAACATAAACAGCTGTCTGATCTGGAATCGCCCCAATCTCAATAAGCTTGAAAAAATCATTTTCTTTATGTTCTTCTATCGTTCTGACAATCTTTCCAAGTCCACAATTGTAAGCTGCGATTGCAAGTAGCCAGTCGCCAGTAACCTTGTAGTTGTAGGCAAGTTTTTCCATTGCACCTTCTGTCGATTTCCAGAAATCAAGCCGCTCGTCAACCCATTGATCAAAAAATATATTGTGGGGCTCGATACTGTTGAGCATGAATTGCCATAGACCCCTGGCTCCGGATCTTGAGGTAGCTTCAATGTTAAAGCTTGATTCTACAAGTGAAAGATATAGTAGATCCTCTGGCATTCCCATATCTTTTATCTTTTTTTTCATAAAATAGATATAATCGCTTCCGGATTTGAATGATTTCATAATTGTATTAAGACTAGCACGACAAGAGTATTGCTTTATTGCCTTCTGCACAATCTCCATTTCAAGATATTCTTGAGAGAGGATTGTTTCTTGGGAAAAACTTACTTGAAAGCTGATAATAAATATCAGACATATAGATTTAAACTTCATTCTTCTCCTCGGAATGGCTTTTCGCCAAGATATATTCCAATCCATTCCCACTTGTCGTGAATTCGCTGATCTGCGGGGAAATCAATCTTTCTGAAATACATATACCATGTACCAATTCTGTATGACCAGTTTTCTGTTCGTAGATAAGCCTCGCTGTTATTTGATGAGTTATCAAGTTCGTTTGCAGCCTTTACTGAGCCTCTCCAAATTCCTCGGATAAATCTGTCAAATTCTGAAATAAATTCTCTATTTACAGATTTTTGTTCGGCTGTCCATGATGTGACAAAGAAGTCTAGCTTAGATGTCTGATTCCTTAGAAGTTCTGCATTTTGAGTTCTTATTGCATATCTGATTGTATTTGTTAAACTATTTAAATCACTTTTTACCCAGTACACGTTATTCACCTCCTGGTAGCTTAGCATCTCTTTTATATAGTCGAAATTGTTAGAGCCACCAGGTATATCTTTGTCTTTTAGTTCTATCAATTTCTGGTATGTTGCAATTGCGTTCTTGAATTCGCCTGTCTTTTCGTATGTTTTAGCGAGATTGTATAGATTTATTCCAGATTTCATGCTTTCTGGGAAATCCCTCTCTAATCGCAGGTATAACTCAATCTGGAACTCAGGTTCTTTGTTAATTTCAATTAGATTGTTGATTGTTGCGAGATGGATTGATTTATCATTGTGGATTATATCGTTAAAATTATTGATTGTTATCAAATAGTATTTCTCAGCAAAGCTATTAATCTTTTGATGCTTGTAGTTTTCTGCAATCTTATAAGTATACCAAGCATTGTATGGATCTGATGGGAAAGCCTCAATATATCTGAGAAGGTATGTTGATATAATGTTTTTTTCTGTTTGCTGCTCCAAAATCTTTGATATTTCCTTGTTCAGGATAAAGCAGTTGTCATAATTTGTCTCTTTTTCAAGTAGTGAAAAAAGATAATTTAACTTAGCTTGCTGTTCTTTGGTGCCGAGAACGAAATCTTTAGTGTTGAATATCTTGCTTGAGCAGGAAAATAGAAAAAATATAATTATTATAGTAAAAGTTATCTTATGT
>JAFGXN010000141.1 GCA_016936615.1 Spirochaetales bacterium
AAAAATTAATAGAATAATAAAAAAAATCAAGTTATAATTATCTAATATTTATAGCAGATTGTTTGAAAAGACAAGGAGATTATTATGGAAAAAACAAATTTTACATTCAAAGGTATCGGAGGTAAGACTGTCTATGCGACAAAAGTCGTTGCAACTAAGCCAAAAGCAGCAATACAGATTGCTCACGGAATGGCAGAGCACAAAGAGAGATACCTAGGCTTTGCAGCGTTTCTTGCCGAAGCAGGATACAATGTCTACATACACGACCACAGAGGTCATGGACAGACAGCTGAAACAGATTCTGAAAATGGCTTTTTTGCAGAAAAAAAAGGGTGGGAACTCATCGTTGCAGATATGTTTGAGATGAATAAGATTGTACGAAACGAGAACAAGGATCTACCGATCATCGCAATGGGGCACAGCATGGGGTCTTTTGCAACTAGAAAGTATGTTGCACAACACCCAGAGACAATAAATGGAGTAATCATCTCAGGAACAGCATGCCATCCTGGTCTACTTGGAAAGATTGGAAAACTCCTTGCAAAAACCGTAGTCTCGTTTAAAGGGGCAGATTATCCATCAAAATTTATTGATGGTCTTGCTTTTGGCTCATTCAACAACAGCTTTAAGCCAGCTCGAACAGCATTTGACTGGTTATCGCGAGATGAAAAAGAGGTTGACGCCTATGTTGCTGACCCAAAATGCGGATTCCTTTGCACTGCATCATTTTACCGCGACGTCTTTGGTGCAATATTAGATGTTAATTCAAAAACAGGCTTCGACAAAATGCCAAAGGCTGTACCATACCTTGTCTTCTCTGGAGAAAATGACCCAGTAGGAAATGGGGGAAAAGGCATAAAGAAAGTCGTAAATTCGATGAAGAAAGCAAATATAGAAGATATCGAACTCAAACTCTACCCTAACGGTCGGCATGAGATGCTAAATGAACTAAACAAGGAAGAAGTTTACAAAGATATTTTAAACTGGCTTGATAAAAAGTTTTAAATAGTTTTTACTTAAAGAAACTAGACATCTTGGGGGAAAAATGCCACAAAAGATTTTAATACTTTCAATTGAAACTATATTAATACTGTCATTTATTTTTATTATTGCAAGGATTGGTATTCTTCGGATAAGGATTTACAACGCTACAACAGGACGCCAAGCCCTTGAGCGATTCTTGAAGACAAAGATTGCAAAAAAGATAACAAAATATAGCATAATTGTAGAGCATGTTGCATCAAAATATGATTCGCAACTCCCCCAAAAGGTCGGATTAGACAAATACTGGAGTGAAAAACTATTCAGAAAGCCAAAAAACCACAAACTTATGAAAAAAGTTCTTCGATACGCAATACCAGAGGGACTTTTCTCAGCGTTCTACGCAGGATTAAGCGACAAGAAAAACGAAATTTTATTCAAACAACATATTGAACACACCTCAACAGAGAAACTACTCAAGGAGACAGCGGAGAGGATCGCAGGTAGGGATTTCCCATCTGAAAATGCGCTTGAGATGCTTAAGGAATTTATCGATTTTCTAAGAAAAATGACAAAGTCCCACAAATGGGAACACAGATACTTCGCATTTAAAATTCTTCTTCAAAACACAGAGGATCAAAGAGATATCCAACTATGCAAGGAAGCCTTTCTTGATCCAGAAATTAAGATTAGAAACCTTGCAATACGCGAACATAAATTTATCCAGGAATACTACGAAGAGATCTATTCTAGACTAATAAATGATCCAATATTATATATTCGAATGAATGCCAAAAATAGAATTTTCAAAGACTATAAAGATTACTACAAGCCTGACTACCCATCACTAGCACAGCATCAAAAGATAAGATTTATAAGCGAATTAAATTTTAATTTTACCTTAGACAAGCAAATAGCCTACCAAGTAATCAGGGAAGCAAACGAAGAGCTATCATTCCCTGCATGTCGAGCAATGGAGAAGAATAAGGAACTAAGTTTTATATTTTTAAGCATTGTGCTAAATGACAAAGAAGATTACGAGTCAAAACTTTTTATATTAAAAAAAGCAGCAAGCTTTAACTGCACGACCTTCCTCGCAGAGATAAAACACGCAAACAACGCTGGGTCATTCTATGCAGCAACAGAGATTCTCAATGAATATGGCGATCAAAAATATATCTCAGATCTTGCATCTAAGGTCTTCCTAGACATAAAAAAAGATATAAACAATCCAGAATACAAGGATTTATACATTAAGACTACAGAGACGATATCAAAAAGAGGTGATGATATCGCCTTTAAACTTTACCGGAATGAGATACAAAGAAATAAAGAGATTCCAGAACTTATAGAAATCCTAATTAAAAACATACCAGAACACGAAGATACACTCTTCTTTGAGACACTTATAACACTTTTTAAAGATAACAAATTCACACACAGAGAGATACTCTTCAAGAAGATGCTAGAGATGCCTGAGCACAGGACAATACCTGCAATGTTTGACATACTTAGAGACTCTTCAATCTGCGCACAAATAAAGTCTGAAGCTCTTTCAATCCTTTTTAAGAATAACAAACGATATTACCTTCAAGATATTATTGAAAATCTAAATGTTCTCCCACTTAGTGAAAGTATCTGCATAGTTAACAGCCTTTTGACAGACAATTCGAATAAGGTTGAGGAGACATTCAGAAATATCCTAAAGCAGAGTGATTCAACATTAACGCCAGCACTACTTCGAACCCTTGCAAATACAAGCTTTAAGACAGAGATCAAAAAGCTTATCCCAGACTTATTAAGCAACCAAGTAGCAGAAATTCGCAAGGCTGCCTGTTACTGTGTTAATCTTCTACACGAAGCGGAGAAGAACAAACTGATTGAACCACTTTTGAGAGATCCAATCAGCAGCGTTCGAGAGACAGCAATTCTTTTCTTTGCAGAGAATGCCGACAACGACGAGCTTGAGGAGATGATTAACAGCATTGTAGATCCGAACGAATTCCTAAGTATAAAAGAGTCTGCAATTACTGGTTTAGCAAAATCTAAAAACCCAGGAGCATTCAAAGCTATAATCAAGGTTGCTGATTTTTCAGAGGATATCCACCCTGTTGTACTAGAAATCCTCAAGACAACAAGAGAATTGCAGAAGCTCAGAGAGATTCTAAGACACTACCCAATTTCTGAAAAAATCAATAAAAGATTGATCGAAGATCTTTTTTCCCACTTTGATATCAACAGCCAAAGCGTCATAACCGATCTAATTGACGAAGAGTTAACCAAAGAAGAGCGACAAGCTCTAAATACTATACTCTATAAATCAGGATTCATAGAAAAAAGAATATTTGAACTACAGAATATGTCGCGCAACGATAGAAGAAAAGCTGTCCTTTTGCTTAGCAAGATCAAAGAATATCACTCAGCAAGAGGACTTGTATATGCAGCATTTGACACTGACAAGAAGGTCTGCGAGATAGCGATTGAAGCAATGAAGGAGTTCTCCGCACACAATAAAGATACTTCATCTATGCTTCTCTCAGACTCAAACCGAATTGTTAGAAAGCAAGCAACCCTCTTCTACAAGAAATTTCACATCGAAGAGTAACCGACTCTCTACGCAGCTCAGGCTACGGGGCTGGCTTCAACAAAGAAAAGACAACCCCAAGCTCCGAGCCTTCATCCTCCCCACGCCAAAATCCCCCGACAAGATAATCTTCAGTCGAAGCAAGTTGCGTGATATATGCATCATCCCTAAACCTCTGAAAATATGCCATCTCTTCAAAATGCTCGTCAGTAAAACCACTACAGACAGTTTTTAAATAGCTCCAATCCTCAGAATAGACAAGAAAGACCCACTCACCATAATCCGACAAATATGAAAATGTAGGCTCTCCCCCAAAAAAGAATCGAAAGCCAGGAAGAGAATACCTTAGTAAAGATAATTCAGCAACAGAACAATCTACCAGAAAGACAGAATCCTCCATACACGACGAAGGAAAGACCAACCTATCAGCCGAAGATGAAATATACGAAGGAGAACTGCTAGATGGGAGGCCAAGAGAATCAAACGGATAAAAAACAAACTCCTGACTGTCGAGATCAAACCGAAGAAGACCAGAATCTCCCTCATAACTAGAAGAGAAAAATAGAGCCTCCCCACACATAGCTGGATTTTTATCTTTTATTGAAGCCCCGTAAGAAAAAGAGTCTTCAAAAACAATCTCTTCTCCAAGGCTATATCTCAGAAGAGTTGTTGTTCTATCAGAATTCGCCTCAGCAACATAAAGACTCGTCCCACCATCAACAAATAGACTTAACCCAAAGCTTGAATTTAAGTTAGGAGAGACCAGACAATCTACCGATTCTAATCGTCTAAGCTCTTCATTGAAAAAATAGACATAAATCTCTCCAGAACCAACACTGCCAGAAGCAGGAGCACCAACGAATATAAAATCACCATCAACAACAAGACCCCCGCCAGACCTAAGTTGACTGTGAGGAAGAGACACCCTAGCAGGCTCACACCCATCAACAACCATGAGAGGAGTCAACACATTCAAATAATTGCTAGAACCCGAACCTCCCCCTCCATATGCGATTCGCGAACTCCACGCAACAAAGCTTTCACCACCTACGAGATAATTCAAACTAGCATCTGCACCAGAAAAGTACTCCGACCCCTCGATCAACGGATAAACCCTTATTGAGAAAGAGAGTTTCCCCAGGACAAAACACCCATCTCTAAACAAACCGATAGATGAATCACGGGAGACACCCCCTAGCCCTCTTACAAGAGCTCCCCCGGAGATAAAGCTTTCTCCAAGCGTTCCGAAAGACTCCTCATCAACCAAATAATGATAAACTCCGTCTAAGCTTTTTCCTATAAACTTAGACCCAACAGCCTCTCCACCTTCAGATAGAAAGACTAACTCCTCTGCCTCAAATAGAGGTTCAACACACGCTGCGAGCAAGAAGAGAACTAACAAATGATAAATATATTTTTTCATTTTTACCCTCCATATATTTATTATTTTTTTTTGAATAAACACTTCAAGAAAATGGCTACTACTTGAAAGAAGATGGATTTATTGATAAAAATAAATAAAGCCTAGGAGAAAATATGAACATAGTATGCTTAGATTTAGAGGGAGTGCTAATCCCAGAGATTTGGATAAAATTTGCACAAAAGACAGGGATAGAGGAGCTTCGCCTAACAACTAGAGACATCTCAGATTATGATGTATTAATGAAAAAGAGAATATCAATACTCAAGGAGAATAACCTTCGATTGAAAGATATACAGGAAGTAATCGCAACAATGGATCCATTCGAAGGATCACTAGAATTCGTAAGAAAAATTAAAGAAGTTGCTCAATTAGTCATACTTTCTGATACCTTTGTGGAGTTTGCAGATCCAATGATGAAAAAGCTAGAGAGACCTACACTTTTTTGCAATAGCCTAGATGTCAACGCAGATGGATTTATCGAAGCACATAAAATAAGAATAAAAGATGGAAAGAGAAAAGCAATCGAAGCCTTCAAGCAGATAAATCTCAACACAATTGCTGCTGGAGATTCCTACAACGACCTGACAATGATACAAACTGCAAATGCTGGCGCCTTTTTCAAACCACCACAATCTATCACAACAGAGAACCCGGAGATACCAGTTCTCTCAACCTATTATGAGCTAGAAAACTTTATTCTGAACAACCTAAAATAAATAAAAAAAAGCACCCTGCGAAGAAATTCTTCGGGGTGCTTCTCTATTCTTAAATTATTTTTTACTATCTTTGTCGTCAGCAGCCTCACTGCTCTTTTCATCCTTCTTGCTTTCTTCCTCTTTAACTTCTTCTTTAGCTTCCTCTTTTGGATTCAAGATCTCCTCGATCTTTTCTAGTAATGTTTGTGCTAACTTATATGTCCAGACAGGATAGCCAGATAAGGTCTTCCCATAATTCTCATAGGTCTCGACAACATCACCAAACCACTTCTTTGCCTCATCGTAATCTTTCAGCTTGTAAGAGATAAAACCAATTTCATACTTTGCAACAACGCCGATCAAGATATCATCGGGAAACTTTGAAAGTAGATTTAAATACATACCCATTACTGCTTGGTACTCGCTATCAGACTTAGCCTTAGATTGTTGCTTCTGAGCCTTAATCAAAATCGTCTCAGCATCAGATCCTTCAGCAATCTCGGTGTCAATTGTACTACAAGAAAAAAGTACAATCAGTAAAATCATAAAAAAACTAATATTGCGTAGCTGCATCATATTCAACATCCTCTGTAGGTAATTCCCTTTTCAACTCTCGCAGAAATTCTTTCTCACTCCCCATAGGAATATATGAGTCACAAGTTGGCTCCTTTCGTCGTACTACAGTAAAATACTTATAATACTTCTCTCCGCCATTTTTCTTTTTCCACTTTCCTGCAGCGCATCTAACCCTAAGCCTAAATCGCTCCGCAGTGCCTTCTACTCTTATTAACTTACAATTTTTGCAATTTGCGCAGTAAACTTTTTCTTCTTGATTTTGCTGTTCTGAGTCACCAAGCAAAACGCTGTCGTTAGCGTCTGCCATTGTTACCTCCTTAAATACTTAAGTATATGTTAAAATAAAAATCCCTCCTAGTCAACGGAGGGATTATAAAATTATTGCTTTTTCGCCTCATCTATGGTGTTTTGAGGTGTAATATCTGTCTTTAGCCTCAGCGATTTAACATTCCAGATCTCCTCCGCATACTGAGAGATAGTTCTGTCTGAAGAAAACTTCCCAGAAGTAGCAACATTCATAATAGCCTTTTCATACCATCTACCCTTATCTTTATACAAAAGCCCTGCCTTTGTCTGAGTATCTGCATACGACCGAAGATCAGCTAAATGCAAATACTGATCATAAGGGTTCTTTAAACTAGCAAGAATATCTTCAAAAATTCCTGGCTCACCAAAATTAAAGTGCCCTGACTCAATAAGATCTAACGCCTGCTTAATCTCAAGGTCATTATAGTAATATGACATAGGATCATACTGGGATTTTTCGAGAGCTACCTCTTCTGCATTAAGACCAAATAGGAAGATATTATCCATTCCAGCCTCTTCAGCAATCTCAATATTTGCTCCATCGTATGTACCAAGAGTTAAAGCCCCATTACACATAAACTTCATATTTCCAGTACCAGAAGCCTCAGTCCCCGCAGTAGAAATCTGCTCTGAGATATCAGAAGCTGGAAAGATCTTCTCAGCCAACGAGACCCTATAATTTGGTAAAAAGTGTACTCGAAGTAAATCTTTAACATCTTTGTCCTTATTTACAACCCCAGAAATATTATTTATCAACTTGATTATCTGCTTAGCCATCTTATAACCTGGTGCAGCTTTTCCTCCAAACAAGAATGTTCGAGGATGCATATCTTGGTCTAATCCAGATTTTATTCTATTGTAAATTATTATTATATTAAGAGCATTCAGCAACTGACGTTTGTATTCATGAATTCTCTTCACTTGAACATCAAAGATCGAATCGGTATTAAGGCTAAACCCATTATACTTCTGTAAATAATCAGAAAACTTTTGTTTATTTTGTTGCTTAACAGCTGCAAACTTCTCTACAAACTCTTTATCTGTCGAGAACTTTTTCAATTTCTGAAGCTTTGGCATATCAGTTATCCAACTATCGCCAATTGTCTCGGTAATCAAATCTGCAAGAGGAGGATTCGCCTTTAATAGCCATCTTCGCTGAGTAATTCCATTTGTCTTGTTATTGAATCTCTCAGGAAAATACTCTGCAAACTCAGGAACTAACCTGGATTTTAACAACTCAGTATGAATTGCAGCAACACCATTTGTAGAATGAGATCCAACAATACAAAGATTTGCCATCCGCACCTGCTTCTCTGGCCCTTCCTCAATAATACTCATTGACTTTAACTTCTCAGGATTAGCTGGATAATGAATACAAATCTTCTCCAAAAATCTATGGTTAATCTCATATACAATCTGAAGATGTCGAGGAAGAACCTTCTCAAACATATGAACTGGCCACTTCTCTAATGCCTCAGGCATCAATGTATGATTAGTATAACCAAAAGTCTTAACAACAATATCCCACGCTGCATCCCAGCTCAAATGCTCAAAATCTATCAATATTCTCATCAACTCAGGAATAGCCAAAGACGGATGAGTATCATTTAACTGAATAGCTGCCATATTTGGAAATTCCTTCCATGGTTTGTTGGCTTTCTTAAATCTTCGAACAATATCCCACAGAGAACAAGCAACAAAAAAGTACTGCTGTTTAAATCTCAGCTCTTTTCCCAAATACAATTTATCATTTGGATAAAGAACCTTTGTCAAATTTTCCGCAAGAACCTTATCCTTTACAGCCTCAACATAATCTCCCTCATTAAACTCACCAAAATTAAACTCCTCACCAGCCTTAGAACTCCAAAGCCTCAAGGTATTAACAGTTGTTCCTTTAAATCCAACAACAGGCGTATCATAGGCAATACCAATTACCTTCTCTGCACCTATCCAATTATGCTGAACCTTTCCCGCAATATGAACCTGTTCGACATATCCACCAAACTGAACCTCAATCTCCATGTCAGACCGTTCAATCTCCCAAGGATTTCCCTTACGAAGCCACTCGTCAGGCTGCTCAACTTGGTGTCCATTGATAATCTCCTGTCTGAAAATTCCATAGTCATATCTCAATCCATATCCATAGGCAGGAATATCTAGACTAGCCATTGAATCAAGAAAACAAGCAGCTAATCTTCCAAGACCACCATTTCCTAGCCCGGCATCTTGCTCCTCTTCTCTCAATTCTTCCCAATTATAACCAAAATCAGTCAAGACCTCTTTTACAACATCTTCTAATTCAAGGTTGATAACATTATTACCCATTGCTCGTCCCATCAAGAATTCAAGAGACATGTAGTAGACTCGTTTTGTATCACTTTTATAATGAGCCTGCTGTGTTGCCAGCCATCTATTTATTATTCTATCTCTGATAGTATAAGCCATTGAAAGATACTTATCATGAGGAGTAGCAATAAACCTATCCACACCACAAGTAAATCTCAAATGCTCTGCAAAACCCCACATAAGAGAATCTTCGTCACAGCCCTGCCTTGACAAAGAGATAAACTCTTTATCTTTATCTTTTTCTTTATTTGCCATAGTTTCCTCCAGTAATTACATCCACTCTTTGTGTTCATCAACAATACTTATACAATAAGTATCGTGTATTTCTTTTGTAGATTTCAAGGATTCTAAAGCCTTATTTATATTTCCTTGAGTAGTTCTCTCAGTTGTGATAACAACTGGAATAATATCTGGATTTCTAGACTCTTTCTGAAGGACACTTGAGATTGAAATTGACTCATTCTCCATGATCTTTCCAATCTTAGCAAATACTCCAGGAACATTGTCAACCATAACTCTAAGATAATATCTCTCTTCAATCCTCTCTTCAGGTAGAAGAGTAGCTGCTTCAGTAAGATCTGGCCAAATTTTTAACTGACCAAAACGTGAATCACCTAGACCAATAGAGACAATATCTGAAACAACTGCTGAAGCAGTTGGATTACCACCAGCACCTCGACCATAATACATTGTATGACCAACGCGACTGCCATAGACACTTACAGCATTAAAACTTCCAGAAACCCACGCAAGAGGGTGATCCTTCGAGATAAAAGCAGGACGAACGCGCAAAGACAATCCATCCTCCCTCTTTTCAGAGATAGCCAACAATTTAATGGTATATCCTAACTCCTGTCCAAACTTCAAGTCGATTAAATTTAGATTATTGATACCAGTTACTGGAAATTCCTGCACTCCAACACTTTTTCCATATGCAAGAGAAGAGAGAATCGCCAACTTATGGGCAGAATCATGACCACTTACATCTAGAGTTGGATCTGCCTCGGCAAGACCATCAGCCTGAGCCTGCTTCAAAACCTCATCATACTTCTTACCCTTATCAATCATCTCAGAAAGGATAAAATTACAGGTTCCATTCACAATTCCGTAAATAGCCCTATTCTCATTCGCAATCAACCCATCATACAAGGCCCTAACAATCGGTATTCCGCCCCCACAGCTAGCCTCAAACGCAACTGAGACACCGTTGTCTCTCGCAATCTTAAACAGTTCTGCTCCCTTCTTCGCAAGTAATGCCTTATTCGCAGTAACAAGATTCTTGCCAGCCTTCAGAACCTGCACAGAGTAATCGAAGGCAAAAGTAGTTCCGCCAACTAACTCGACAACAAGATCTATCTCTTTGTCATTAATAATCGTATCAAAACTCTGCGCAAAATAATCAGAAGTAATTCCTAACTCAATACCTTTCTGAAAATCCTTAGCAAAGATATATTTTAAATTATATTCAATTCCCGTTCTCTTGGTTATCTGATCTTTATCTCTAATTAAAATATCAGCAGTATAAGAACCTACTGTACCACACCCAATAATTGCAACATTAAATTTTTTCATCGCATTACTCCTTTTAGACAATATATCATATTTATACTATATAAAATTTTATATAAAAAATCTATCCTAATTTATCGGTCTACTATTCTGCCATCGAATTATTTCAGATTCCAAGTTCAAAGTAGTGTTTCCCCTTAAATTTTCAAATATCCAATCTACAAGAACCTGCTCGTACAGATCATTTAAATTCTCAGCAACTGGATAGACAACGCGAATATCCTCATCAAATGGAATCCTATTATTTAATTCAGGGAAAAACTCCGGATACAACTTCTGCGAAACATCCATAACTGATGAAAATCCACCAAACAGCCCAAAATCCTCTTTTCTATTCTTTTGTCCAAGAAAAAGCAACTTGCTCTGTGTCTCATAATCCAACAACCACTCCAAAAAAGCAAATGCTGCTACGGAATTCTCTGCAGAATCTGGAACACCAGCATAGACCGCATTTGAACCTACAGTAATCTTCCCCTCATTCTTAATCCAAGCATAACTCAACTTATCCTTATAAAATTTAGGAATTTTATTGTAAAAATTAAAATTCTCCGCAACTGAATTTACCTTGCGGCTATTTAAGATATACAAATATTTAGAAGTATTCTCAAGATCCTCATACAGAATAGGATTTGACTCATACACAACTTTAATATCGTCTAAAGTCTTCTCTGCTATCAGAGTCAAATCTTTCTTAAAAGAGTTCTCATTCAAAAGAAAAAAAGCAAACTTCCTTGATATCAATATATCTGAATCCTCTGCAAGACAATCAGCTAATGAAAAAAAACCATCATCCAACCGTAGCGAAGAATCCTTTGAATAGATCAAACAAGGAATAGAAAAAGCCATAGGAACAACCTTGATACGAGAACCAAATTGCCCCTGTTTAAGCAAATCAGAATAGAAAAAATCTTCGTTCATATTATTTTTGGACAAGAATTTATTCATCGACTTCATCTTCTGCATCGTCTGAGGATTATTAAGCTCACGACCAATAACAAGATCTACGCGTGAAGCCTCTTTCACCACTGATCTTGATGGAGACTCCTTGTAGACAATATTGATTTTATACCTATCTTGACTCTTATTAAAGACATCTGCATACAATATCAGTTGATTCTGATCTGTCCAGACAGTGACAGAGGGGTCAGAACATGAGACAAAAATAATAGAAAACAAGATAAAATAAATAAAATTTTTCATGATTTTAGATTACGTTTTTTTAGGATGGTTGTCAATCTTCAAAATAAATGATAAAAGCTATAAGGAGAAAAATAAAATGTACCTTTCCTATAATGAATATTTGCAAGAAAAATACAAAGCTAGAGTCTACAGAATCGGCGTAGATGCTGGTTTTAGTTGTCCAAATAGAAAAAATGGAAGGAACTCTAAAGGTTGCGCCTTCTGCGATGAGTTTGGTGCTAGAGCTGTATACATAAGAAATGAAGAACAGCAGAACCTCGAAATTGCAAATGAATTATCAAAAGGAAATCTAGAAAATTTCCCAGACAGCTACACAAAACACGGAATAGAGCTACAAATCAAAAGAGGAATAGAATTTTCCATAAAAAGATATAAGGCAGAAAAATTTATCCTATATTTTCAGGCATTTTCAAACACAAATGCAGAACCTAAAATCCTCGAAGAGATCTACCAGCACGCACTTAACCAACACAAATTCGAAGAATTCATAATATCTACACGACCTGACTGCATAACAGAAGAGATTGCGCAACTTTTACAAAGAATAAAAGAACAGAACAAGATCGAATTATGGGTTGAACTCGGACTACAGACAGCAGATGACTCAATCCTCGAGAAAATAAATCGCGGACACAACTACTCAGACTTCCTCGACGCGTTTAACCTTCTCCGCAGCCATGGAATAAAGATCGCCACCCACCTGATAATCGGGTTACCAGGCGAAGATGATGCCTCTTTCAGAAGAACAATTAAATCTGTCGCACAACTCCACCCCGAAGGGTTAAAGCTCCACAACCTACACATTGTAAAAAAGACAGCATTTGGACGACAATACCTGCGCGGAGGGAACATTGCGGCACCGTCGATGGATCGATACCTTGACAAAGTAATCTACATTGTCGAACAGATGCCGCAAGAGACAATAATTATGCGAGTAACCTGTGATACGCCACGTGACAAGCTTCTTGCACCTGCTCGAGACACAAAAAAAGTTGCATTTGTCCAACAATTAAAGGATCAAATGCAACTTCGTAACTCTTTTCAAGGCAAAGAATTCAAAAATTAATCAAATAATTTATCCGCTGCCTCAAAAATACAGTTATATAAATCTTCTATATTCTCTACATCTACACTTGAGAAAGCAACTCGAAGATATTTCTCCTGCAAACAGATTGTTCCAATTCCATAATCTTGTAACAACTTCTTCCTCAACTCTTCTGCACTTCCATCAACAACAAAGTTCATAAAATATCCAGAATTAAAAGGTTGCGGAGTTAAAGCCTTCCCAGTAGTGCGTTTTGCAATAACCTCTTTTACCTTGTGGTATCTCTCTTTCAACAAAGCATCATAAGAAGCTCGCTCAGCCTCATAACCTTCTGAATTAAGAGCTTTTAATAGAATATTCTGTGCTGGCATAGAAGAATTAGAGAATACACCTCGAAGACCACCTGCAACCTTCTTCGCAATAGCATCATACTGTTTGTCAGACAATCCAGCACCACCGAAAGTTACAAAGCCAACTCTGAAACCCCAGACAAAATGCTCTTTTGTAGGACCATCAACCTTCACTGCTAGAATATTTTCATCAAGGCTTGCTAACTCAGCAAAAATAGATTGCTTGTAAGTCTCTTCTTCATAAAAAAGACCAAAATACGCATCATCAACTATAGCAAGAATCTTAAGACCTTTCTGTGCAAGAGCCTTAAATCCAGCCTTAACCTTTGCTACCTCTTCACAACTAGGAGAGTATCCAGTTGGGTTATTTGGAAAGTTTAATATTACATAAACCTTTCCATCAACAGCAGATTCTTCCATACACTTAAGAAGTCCATCGACATTTAGACCGCCATTTTCTGAGAAAAATTCAAATAAAACAACATCAGCCTCATTCTTCTCAGTAAAAATAAGATCATAATTCTCCCAATACATATTAGGAATAACAATCTTTTTTCCTTTTTCAAGAAAAAAATCACCAATCTGAGATATTCCACCAGTCAACCCTGGAACAACCAAAGGAAGAGAAAGCTCTACTCCATTTAGCCCTGGATTCTTTCTGTATATCTCCTCTTTCCACTTATTTCTAAGAGCAAGAACACCAGGAGAAGGCGCATAAGAGACAGTCTCAGCTGGAGTTAAACCTGGAAGCATAGCTTTAACAGCTGAATGCTCTATTGGAGTTCGATTAGAGACAGCCATTCCAACAGTCGCATTATATCTCTTTGCTAACTGAGCCGCCTCACCAGACTGTGCAACAATTCCATTTACAGGAAAGAACATTCTCTTTCCGTAATCCGACAACAGTTCGAAGGCAGCAGTGCCTTTGAGAATTTCATTTAATCCAATTGCTAGTTCGTTCATACAAAAAGTAAACAAATTTTATTACACTTTGTCAATTAGATTTTTTTACAAATTCATAATAATTCTCCAACTTTGTTGCAGTTTCTCGCAACAAATCAAACTTAGAATGCTTATAAGCAAAGACCATTTGCGTTAAAATTTCAATGTATTCATTTTCAGCCCTATTTATATGCTTGATTTTTTCATTATTTAAATAACTTGTTACATTTATTGAATAAATCAAAATAGATTGAAGTAGGGCTTTTTTTGACATCCACGACATACCTAAATTCGTCCCTTTCAGTAATTTCTCAAGATAATTCACTGCAGAATCACCTAATGACAAAATATCCACAATATCTATCTTTGGAATAGCCCCTTTCTCTATATCAAAAAGCACTGGAGCTGGAGAAGCATTTATATTGTAAGGACAAGAATCCTGGCAGAACATACACCCATAGATAAATCTATCACGCGAGACAATCTCTTCAAGAGAGAGAGCTCTCTCCTCCACAATTGAATTCTGAAAACAGCGCTGACGGTCAAATCCCGAAGCAGAAGAAATTGCAGCAGCAGGACACACCTCCGAGCAGATTGTACAATCTCCACACATCGAATCTAAAATCTCCCCATTAAATAAATAATCATCAAGATCCTCATCATTTGGAAGAATAAAGCCTCCAATCAAAAACTTTGACCCGCAATCAGGATGGATTAGCAATGAGTTTTTCCCAATAAAGCCTAGACCCGAGGACAAACCGAGAAATTTCTCAGGTAGCCTTGAATTTGCAAAGAATCTAACGTCAGATTTTGTCAAATACTTCGACTCTCGATATTCACGAGTCATAGCCTTCAACCGCACAACAATCTCCCTGTAGTAATTTTTCCTAGAGAAAGGGGCAACAATCTCATCAAGAAAAACCCTGCCCTGTGAAAAAAAAGAATAATCTTCTGGAAAAAATGCCGATACTATAAAGACAAGCTTATCCGAATTAGCAAGCTGAAGAATTTCTTCATCACTACTATTGAATTGGCTCAACTCTTTTGCTGGAATAGCGTTACAAGAGGAGAAACCATAACTGAAGTAGTCAAAAGGAAATTTTTTAGTTGGCATACAAAAATATTGTATATTATTTTTCGGAAATAGTGTATATTAAAAAAGTTGACATAAGCTGCTTTTTTAAATAGATTTATAATGGGCTTTTACTACAGGAAAACACAATGGCATTTTTAGATGATTTTTTAACAAAGATTTCAGGACTCTTTTCGCCAGAAAGTGGCAAACCAGGCAAAAAAGAACTAAAACAACTTGCAAAATCAATAAAAAAGAATAAATACAACTTCTACCGCCCACGAATAAACGAGGTAGACCCTAATCTAGCAAAATTCCTCTATCAAATATACAGATTCACAGGACCATTGCACAAACCTCTTGAAAGATATGACTCATCCGAAGCAATCAAACAGCTGATGGTAGACAGATATCTTCCTGAAGATGTACTAGAAATGAAATCAACATTTTCAGAATCTTCTATAAGAATAATGTTTCAAACTAACAACTCAAATATTGTAATGAACCAATTGAAGAAGAATTTCGCGGCATTTAAGAAGATGATAGGCAAAAGTGGAATGCAAGAGATAAACCACAACTACAGAGCTCTTCTCTCTTTTATTGCGCTAGTGAAATTTGATCTCTACTATGTCTTGAAAAAATTCGATCCAAAGTTACCAGAACTTGATTTCGTGTACAAGACAAGATTCGAACCAATAATTGGTCAAAAGATTGTCGACGATATGAAAGATTTCTTAGCAATAATATACAATATTGAGCCAGCAACAGATTGGGCAGAGATCTTTACATTTATCAACGAGTACCGAGGCTCAGATGTAATACAGGACTCAGGCTGGAAAAAGATCCTAAAAAGCATCGAAGATATAAAAAAATCCAGAATTCTTGAGATGATGATAAGTCTTATTGACGAGGATCCAAACTTCACTGTGAAGACCTTCCCTGCAAAAGAGAATATAGTAGCAACATATGTCGATAAAGAGGGAAATGAACTACAAAAAAACCTAAAAAATATTATCTCCGAGAAGAAAGATTCTAATATAAATGAATTTGTGAAGCGTATATTTGGAAAGATTCCACCAAACAGGGTAAAATACTACAGCGACAAACTGAATGAGGCTATTCTAGCTAAATCAGAGACAGGGTTCATCTACAAGGGTGCAATAAATTTTCTTAAATCATTTTTTCTAGATTTTCTTAAAAAAGATATACGAGAGGTATCAAATATCTACCTGATCAGAGGAAAATGGTTCTCAACAGTAACAAGCCAGAACTTCTCAGATTGTTTCCACAGATTGCTAGAACTCTCTGATGAATTAATGGAGTTTGATAACTCACTAAGCGAAGAGTTCAGGCGTGGCGCTGCGATCAAGGCATACACTAAGCTTTCTGAACGAGATAAATCTGGTGCAGCAATTCTTGAGAGAATAGTCAAAGAGATAAACGAGGAAGCAAAACAGATTGTTGTAGAATCGGCGCAAAACCTAATAAATCTTGCAAGAATACTCAAAACCGTAATCGAAGACAGCAAGCTTAAGACTCACAAATACATTAACAACTGGAAAGAGTTAGAGCAAGCACACAAAGGCGACCTTGTTGAAGATAGTATGGAAGTCTATAGAAAAATCTACGACATGGTCAAACTTCTCCAGCTATACATCGCAAAGTAATGAAAAATAAAGAAGAATACGAGATAATCTTCAGGAGCAACATCGAGCACGAGCTTGAAGTTGTCGAGCAAGCTCTATTAGATCACGAAATAGAGTACAAGATTGAGCGGCTACACGATAATCCAATATTTGGACAAAACAAAAAACTCTGGGAAAATGAAATTTGGATAAAAAAAGAAGATTTTCAGATAGCCTCAGAGTTGATCGACAAGACAACAGAAGAATTATCCAACACAAATCAGGAACCAGCAAAGATTTATCCCGACCTGAGCGACTACTACAATAAAATTTTCAAACGCTTTGATGAAGAGACCACATACTTTAATACATCTTGGAACTGGGCAGCCTTTGTATTCTCATGGCTCTGGTACCTCTACCACAAAATGTATGTCAAATCAGCGATAATCTTAGCCCTAGAGGTAGGACTAATTCTCTGGCTAGGCGCAAAAGGATTTATTTTTGCTTTTTTTATAATATTCTTCTGCGGACTTCACGGGAACTATCACAAGTACGAGCAATACAAGTCTACTTCCGAGAATTCCTAACAACTCCTGAGATAATCTCAGCAATATTGGGAAGGCTTACAACCTTATCGACATATCCATACTCAGTTGCCACGCGAGGCATTCCATAGACGATGCAAGACTCTTGATCCTGCGCAATAGTGTAACCACCAAGATTATAGATTGAACCAAGCTCCTTAGCTCCATCACGCCCCATTCCAGTCATAATAACGCCAAGAGAGTGGCCACCATACTCCTGTGAAACAGATTTAAAAAGCACATCAGCCGAGGGACGATGTCCATTCACCTGCGGACTTTGATTTACCCTCACGATAGGCCCAGATCCGCTCTTCTTCACGACGATATGATGATTTCCTGGCGCAATATAGATAGAACCAGCAAGAAGAGGTTCTCCATCAACTGCTTCCCTCACTGACAATTGACAGATACTGTTCAAGCTGTCAGCAAACTCAGCAGTAAACCCCTCTGGCATATGCTGAACCACCACAATAGGAACAGGAAAATCTCTATCTAACGCTGCAAAGACCTTACGCAAGGCGTTTGGACCTCCAGTAGAAATTCCAATTGCAACAATATCAATTCGTGAGAAGTTAGGTCTCTTAGAAGGAGATAGTGGTGGCGGAACATTCTCTTTTCCAATATACGAGACAACATCTTCGCTAGAATCCCGCTTAAAGAGATCATCCTCAAGATTAGCAAGGTGATTACCCATTGCTATGGAAGAAGTTACAGTAGTATCACCCTTGTAACGCCCTCCATAAACTAGTATAAGCTTCTTAAGCTCATTGCTTACCTGCTCAATATCTAAAGAGATACTGCCAGAAGGCTTGAGAACAAAATCACTAGCACCAAGAGACAAAGCCTCCATGGTGATACTAGCCCCCTTCTTTGCAAGCGAGGATAAAATAACAACAGGAACAGTAATATTGTTTTTCCTTCTCTCTTTTAAAAATTCGATACCATTCATATCTGGCATCTCAAGATCTAAAATAACAATATCTGGTTTCAAAATAGGAATTTTATTTAATGCAAACTTTCCGTTCACAGCAGTACCAGCAACCTCCATCCTCGGGTCACTCTCAACAATCTTAGAAACTAATCTTCTCATCAATGCAGAATCATCGCAAATCAAAACTGATATTTTTTTCATAAACCCCACCTACTCGATACTCTTGCTATAGAAGCAAGTCCAATCTGTCTTAACAAATTCGAAAGGCGTTCCAAGCCCGAACAAGGACTCAGAATGACCAATAAAAAGGAAAGAAAATGGCCTCATCGAAGCCCAAAACTTATGAATTGTATCAACCTGCGCAGCCTCATCAAAATATATCAAGACATTTCTACAAAACACAACATCAATATCGCCAACATAACTCTCGAAAGTCAAATTATGATAATCAAACTGAACAATCTTTTTTATCTCTTCATTAACCTCGTAAACCCCGTCTTCAAAATCAAAGAACCGAGCCAAATACTCATCAGAAATATCCTTTACCTTCGAAGCCTCATATCTCCCAGTTTTTGCTACTAGAAGCGACTTCAACGACAAATCAGAAGCTAACACCTTAATCTTAAAATCAGGCGGAAGAAGATCCTTCAAGACCATCGCTAACGAATAAGGCTCCTCGCCAGTAGAGCATCCAGCACTCCAAATACGAAAATCACGGTTCCCAATACTTTTTTTATACTCAACAAGCTTTGGGATTACATAATTTCTGAAAGCATCAAAATGTCCCTGATTCCTAAAGAACCTTGTTAAATTCGTAGTAACAGCATCTAGCAAAATCTTCAGTTCTTCATTGTTAGAGCTAATCAGCTTAAAATACTCATCAAGAGACGAAAGGCCATTTCTTCGAAGCAACTCCTTTAAGCGACTCTCAAGAATCATACGATTAGAGGTACAAAAATTTATACCACTTTTCTCATAAATATAGTCCCTGAAGCGCTTAAAATCTCTGTCATTCAAAAAATCACTCATATTAGATCTTCAATTTCCTCTAGAGGAATATCCTCTTTAATTTCAACATTTTTTCCAGTCCTCAAGAAAAAAAGAAAGGTTCTCACAGGCAAACCAGTCAAGGCCTCGAGGGCACGTCGATAAATATTGAGCTGCAAAGAGTACTGGTTCAAAGGCTTAGCATCAGTCTTAAAATCAATAACTCTAATTTCGCCATTTATCTCACAATATAAATCTATATTACCATTTATCAATAAGCAAATTTTTGAGAGATTTAACTTAAACAAAAATGGGAACTCGCTCTGAATCCGAGATGCAGAACTTTCAACCTCTCTATATATATCGGAAGAAAGAAACATTTTTGCACTCTTTTTTGCCATTTCATTAATATCATCAAGAAATTCCGGCGGAACAAGCTGAGAGAGCTGGCGAGGAACTGAAAGTTCTTTATTTTTGATAAAATTTTCAATTGTCCCATGAACAATTGTTCCAAAGACTGAGTTAAGACCATTACTGTAGAGCAACTCGTCGAACCAGGCAGGAATTATATTCTTTGTCTCAAACTCATCGACAGATGCGCAATATTTTGGTCTGTTTTTTTTATAAAAAAGTTCATTTAACTCGACAACAGGATATCTTCGCTTCGGGAAAATCTCTTTTACGCAATTTTCTGGAGAGTAGAAAGAAAAATCCCCATTTCGCAGCGGAGAGGAAGAGAGTAATCTAGCATCAATTATCACTTTATCAATTGATAGATCTTCTATAGACTCTAATTCTACAAAATCAGATAGCCCCTCGTATAATTCTAGAGACTCTTGACTATCAGATTCAGATTTTTCATCATAAAAGAACCTTAAAAGTGTCCCACTGTTTGGATTCTTAGAATTTCCATAACAGCCAGAAATAAACAAGTAAGTCTCAGCTCGAGTCAGCGCAACGTAGAGCAACCTTTTAAGCTCAGCACTATCCATAGCCTGCTCCTCATCCCAGTAGAGTCTACTTACAGGATTTACTCCATCATCATCCTTAACCTTAATAGCTAAATTATCTCCGAGATAAGAGAGAAAAGAGGTACTAGGAACCCTTGCACTCTTTCCTGAAAAGGCAACAAAACAAATTGGAAACTCTAAACCCTTAGATTTATGAATAGTCATAAATCTAACAGCATTTGAATCAAAGTTTGGAAGATTCAAATCAGAAACCTTCTCATAGTTATTTAATCTCTCAAGTCCATAACTTAAAAACTCATCAAATCCTTTTGATTCTGCATCAAATTTCTGAGCCATTCTGAAAAGAACATCAAAAATCTGCCTATAAGAGGGATCAGTCTGCCCCGACAAATAGAGAAACCGATACCCCTTCTCCATCCAAAGATAATCAAAAAAGGAGGCAATTGAGCCCTTGAGAATCTGTCCGATAACCCCTGAATAAAAAGAATATACTCTACAATCAAAATCATCTACATCCTTAAGCTGATTCTCTTTTTTATACTCTAAAAATCCTTCATAATCCAACGACAAATAGGCAAGAATCTGACACTCAGCAAAATCCTCTCTGCTAAATTCATTATTAGAGAGCATATTCAACAGAAACTCCTTCAAATTCCCATATTTTTTAATAAAAGGATAGAACTTACCATCATCTATTTCGAGAAAAGCGGAACGAATAACACTATAGAAGGCCTTCTTCGAGTTATAATAAAGAACAGATTCAATAACAGCTAAAAAATCCGCAGTCATATCGGAGAAGAACAATGATGTTGTAGTATCTGTGACATATGGAATACCGGCAAGATCAAAGACTTTTTCAAGCTTATACTGCTCGGAGAGAGTCCGCATTAAGACCGCAACATCACTATAACAAGCCTTCCTTGTCGAGCCATTATCTCCTGGCAATATGTAATCACTCCCATCAACAATCTGTTTTATCTTCCGTGCAATATATAAAGCCTCGCAATAACCCTCATCAAAAACACTCTCCTCATCCTCTTCTGATTCCTCTCGCTTAGCTTGAGGCTTTATAGCAAGCATCACCTTCTTAAATTTAGGAGAAACCTTTGCTGATCGAGATTTCATCTCAGAAAACACAGCTTCGTAATCAACCTTTGCGACAGACTCTTTTTTTCCCTTCAATAAATCAAATATCTTTTGAGCTAGAGGAGTAGAACCCTTCTCAGCCATTACCTTTAAAAAGAGAAAATTAAAAAAATCAATCAACTCAGGCTCAGAGCGAAAATTATTTGACAGGTTAATCTCTTTTCCACCACTACACGCAAGCTCCTCCGAAAGACTCTTAAAGACACGAACATCAGCCCCCCGGAACCGATAAATAGACTGCTTCTGATCTCCAACAAAAAACAACTTGTTTGAACAAATCTCAGCAACAGAAGGAACCCCTTCTGAATGAATCTCTGGTCTCTCCGCAAGTAGATAAAGCAACTCCTTCTGCAACTTATTATTATCCTGAAACTCATCAATCATTATAAACTTAAATTTTTTCTTGTAGTAATCCCTTAATTCTCTATTTACTTTAAGAAGGTAAATTGCCGCAGAGGAGATATCATCAAAACTAGTCAAACCAGACGCTTTTTTTATATCAACAATCCTCTTAGACAACTTATTTAGAGCTGAACAAAACTCCTCAATCTCTGGAGACTTGGAAAAGTAGAACAGCGCTGAATTAAGATCTAAGCAATCCGTCCTCTTTCTTTTTTTCAGCTCCAAATAAGCCTCAACCTCTTGTGAAAATGATGGGAATTCCAGAATTTGTTCAAAGAGCTGTTCTAAAGATGTAAAATTTGATCGCGAAGAAAGCCCTGCATAGACTTTGAAATTCTTTAAAATTGCTTTTTTTAAACCAACATAGGCTTTCATTGTCTCGTCTTTTGGTCTTTGATCAAACTTGATAGCGGTTAAACCACGGATTTTCTCAACAATAGGCAAAAGCCCCTGCTCCCTGTTCAATTTTTTTAACCCCTCATAATCTGTTAATCCTGATTCAATGAGATACTCTTTGATTGGCAAAAACCCAGCTTCGAACTTTTCTCGCATCTTTTTAGCCAAAATAAAATCAACTTCATCAAGAACCAACCCATCAAAGAGAAGAGATTTTGCAAAAAAACTCAAATCTAACAGAATCTCCTCAATACTCTCTCTCAGAAAATCCATCGCCTTATGAAAATCTTCGACAAAATCAGCCCCATCTGCAATTAACATCTTCTGACTAGCAATTCTTGATACATCATTCCAAAAAACCTCGAAACCAAACCCAGAAATTGCCTCTTCGACAAGCTTTATCCTGGATTTATTAGCAAAATCAAAGACCTCATCACGAATAATCTCATCTAATTTTTTCAAATCAGAGGAAAAAGTATCAGGCAACCCTAAGTCCTGGTTAGCATTGATAACGACTCGTCTACAAAAACTATCAATGGTAGAAATCTCAGCATTTCTGAAATTTAGCAACTCTTTAGCAACTTTAGGATTTGAAGATTTAGCAAGATCCTGCCTAATCCTCGACTTCATTTCACTTGCAGCCTTCTCTGTAAAGGTTAATGTCAAGATCTCGTCGACACCAGCAAGCCCAGAATCGATAAGATACTCATACCTCGCACTCAGAACAGTTGTCTTACCAGAACCAGCTCCAGCGCTGACCACCAAATTTTTATCTACAGTATATATTGCCTCTTTTTGTTCTTCAGTAAATTTTTTCATAACTACTCCACCCTATAAGTTTTTCTACACACCTGAGTAAACTGACAACGATCACAAACAGCATCTTCTCGTATCCCAAAATCATTCTTCAATACTTTCTCTTTTACATAAAGGATATATCGACCAAGCAAATAATAAAGTTCTAATTTGTTTCTGTTAAAAGATGATGAGACAGTTTTTTGACCGAAACCAACCTTGTATGCATGATCCTTAAACGAATAGTAGAATCCAGCGACAACATCACACGACTTTAAATTCTCCAGAACAAGAGAGTAAAAAGGCAACTGAATCCAGGAATTCTTTTCAACACGTTGTTCATCCATTTTTGGAAAAAATGTTTTCTTAGTCAACCCATGAAAAGAACTTGTCTTATAATCATAGACAGCAGCCTTCCCATCTGAAATCTCAACCCTGTCAATAGCCCCACGCAAGGCAACATCGACAGCAAGACAAGAGGCCTTTCCATCATCATCTAACCCACAAATAGACTCTATGCGAGTGTAAAACTTCTCCTCTGTAGAGACTTCTGGCGAACAACCAAAGACTTTTTCATGATAAGAGGCAATATCCCTAACAAAAATATTCAAATCCTCTGTAAATCTAATACGAAATGCTTTTTTTCGTATATCAGGACAAATCTTATAGCTATAATTCTCCATAACAAAGTCAACTAAGCTAGAGATATCCACCAATCCATCTTTTGACTTCTCTCTCCACTCAAAATAGAGCTCTGCAGCCTTGTGAAATAGATTACCTTCCTCGCGATAATTCACAATTTTAGAAAAAGGATACTCATCATAACAATCTAGAACTCGCGAAAAGTAAAAAGCAAATGGACAATTATACAAATCGTTCAAGTTAGTTGCAGAAAAGAGTAATCGAGAAGAGGGATCTTCTGGATTCTCAAATAGAAAAGGTAGATCTTCTGCAACATTATCCACTATAAAAGACTCTATTGCCAAAGGAGTCGAGATCTCCAAATTTACAGAATATGTCTTTAAAATTCTCTCGGTTAGGAAAAAATCCGAACATCCTCCCTCCCAGTAATTTTTTTCCTTAGCAATAGGCAAGATAAAGTCCCCAGTAAAATTAACATTTCCATCCTTCGCAAACCACATAGGAACAATCATAGTTCCATTTTGAGTCTCCTGCGACATAGAAAATTCAACAGACTCTCCTGACAGAATATATGCATTAAAAAAATCATCGGAGAAATCCTGAAATCCAAAATCTTTATCAAAATGCTTAGCTCGAACAATCTCAGGCAAGAAAGCAAGAGCATCTCTCTTAACCTCAGAACCAGATTGAGAAAATCCTACAACAAAATGGTGCAAAGGTTGCCCCCCAGCAGCAACTCTATACTTGTAGATTGCCACACCATTTCCACGCGATTGAGGAACATAGACCTGCTGAGTCAAGGTTTCCATAAAAAATTCAAAACAATCATTAACCTTGTAATCACCAAGCTCCGATTCGATATCCCGCAACTCTCTCAGAACAACAAGTATTCTTTCAAACGAGGGTCTCACATCTTCCTTGTCTATAAACTCAACTGAGGTAAACTCTTTCAAAAAGCTATCAACCCTCTCGAGAAGAGTCGAAAAACCCTCAGAGGCAATAATGCCTTTACAAGCCTCAAAGAAGGCTACAATATAGGGATCCGCCTTGTAGAGAAGGATTTTCTCGCCAGCAATAACACACCGCTGAGACCCATCCCGCAAAAACTCGACAAAGAGATCGCGCTGCTTTATTGGAAAGACCGGATTTGAAACAAATCCCCTGACCTGAGAAAAGAGAAAATCTCTCTTGCACACATCAGCTAGCCCCCGGAAGAAAGATGCCGCGACATATTCAGAAAGCGGCTTTCCCGTCTTAAGATTGAGCGGCACACCAAAGCCGTCTGCAAATTCTGCAAAGAATCCCAAATAATCCTCATCGCCGCAGCAAGAGACTACAATCTCAGAGGGATCTACTCCGCTGTCAAGCAACTCCCGGATCTGGCGCAAGGTGCAAGAGACCTCACCGGCGACAGAGTCATGAACTGTGAGGGAATTCAGCGCCGCAGAACCAGGTCTAGCAACAGCGAATTGAACTAGATTAGCAAACCCCTCCACTGCACGAAACTCCTCGAAATCAAGAATCAGCTCAGGAAAAAAAATAATTGCTGGTTTAAAATCATACATCTTCGCAGAATCTTCAAGATTTGGATCAAAATAATTATTTTTTTCAAGAAAAACCAAATATCTCGCCCGAACAAACTCTACCCCTTGATAAAAGCCTGGAGACATAACTCCACCTCTCAAACTGCTAACCAAATTTATCTTTGAAAGCAAGGTAACAAGATTTGTAACAAGAATCTTTGTCGAGAAGCTATTGTTTTTTTCATAAAAATAAGGAATATACTCATTAGATTGTCTGACATCGCAGAGCAGATCCTCTGCAAACAAACGCAAAACCAACCGGTTCACTGGTCGCCTATCTCGTTTATGAATCTGTGACAGCTCCTTAAATTTATCCCAGGAGATAAATCTTGAGCGATCAAGAACTGCCCGCTCCGTACTCAATAGAAGCTGCTCCATCACAGAACGAGCTGTAATCTCCGACGGAAAGACAAAAAACAACTCTGAATTAATATTTTTTTCAACTATACTGAATATTTTTTCTTTCATACGCAATTATACATCAAAGAGAAGATTTTAACAGTATAAAAACAAATATTTCCTGTTAAAATGAAAAAGACTGCCTCTCGGCAGCCTCTATCTTAATTTGCAACAATATTAACAATCTTGTCGGGAATAGTAATAACCTTTCGGATAGTTGCGCCATCAGTATATTTCTTGACATTCTCGTGAGCTAAAGCTTGTGACTCTAACTCCTCTTTTGGGGTTCCAGCTGCGACCTCAAGTTTAGCCCGAAGTTTTCCATTAACCTGAACCGCGACAACAACCTCTGCATCCTTTGTCAACGACTCATCCCACGAAGGATAGGCCTGCTTCGCCACAGAAGGCTTATTCCCTGCCATCTCCCACAACTCTTCAGCTAAATGTGGTGCATATGGCGAAAGAATCAAAATGAACTTTTCCCAGGCTTCCCGAGGAAGAGCATCAAGCTTGTGCAGATGGTTGACAAAGATCATCATCTGCGAGATTCCAACATTGAAATCCAGATTATTTGTATCGTTATAGACCTTCTTAATTGTCTTATGCAAAAGTTTCTCAGTCTCAGAATCCATCCCACCATCAACAATCGGCTTAGATGACATCTTTGCAATTTTATCGAGAAATCTGTAAACCCCAATCAAACCCTGAGTCTGCCATGGTTTTGAGACCTGCAAAGGACCCATAAACATCTCATACATCCTCATTGAATCTGCACCAAACTCTCTGATTATATCGTCGGGATTTATAACATTTTTCAAAGACTTCGACATCTTAGCAATCACTCGCTCAAGCTCTTCACCAGTCTCAATCTCAACAAACTTATTACCTTCAATCTCCTTAACCATATCTACAGGAACTAGAGATTTGTTTTTTCGTTGAAATGCAAAAGAGGTAATCATTCCCTGATTTACAAGCCTCTTGAACGGCTCCTTATCTCTGACTAGACCAATATCGTAGAGCACCTTGTGCCAGAATCTAGCGTAGAGCAAGTGCAATACTGCGTGTTCAGCTCCACCCACATACAGGTCTACTGGCATCCAGTAATCTAACTTCTCCTGCGATGCAAACTCTTGCGTATTGTGCGGATCAATATATCTCAGATAATACCAGCATGAACCTGCCCACTGTGGCATAGTATTTGTCTCACGCCTAGCATGACCGCCACATTTTGGGCAAGTCGTATTCAACCATGACTCGACATTTGCAAGCGGAGACTCTCCAGTTCCCGAAGGCTTAAACTCCTCCATGTCGGGCAATGTCAGAGGCAATTCTGACTCTGGCACTGGAACAATCCCACAATCTGGGCAATGAACCAAAGGAATCGGCTCACCCCAATATCGCTGTCGACTAAAGACCCAATCTCGAAGTTTATAATTTATCGACTTTGTGCCAAGACTTTTTCCCTCAAGCCACGCAATCATCTTCGAGATTGCCTCTTCCTTGCCTAATCCATCGAGAAATTCTGAATTAACATGTGGTCCATCACCGACAAATGCCTCCTGAGAGATATCACCACCCTCAAGGACTTGAACAATATCAAGACCAAACTTTGTTGCAAACTCCCAGTCTCGCTGATCGTGTGCAGGGACTGCCATGATTGCACCAGTTCCATAAGAAATTAAAATATAATCAGAGATCCAAATAGGGATTTCCTTGTTATTCACAGGATTTATCGCATAAGCACCAGTAAAGACACCACTTTTCTCTTTCGAAAGCTCTGTCCTCTCCAAATCTGACTTCATATTAGCCTTGACAATGTAATCATCAATCGCAGCCTTCTGTCCATCTGTGGTTATCTTTGCAACAAGCGGATGTTCTGGCGCTAGAACCATGTAAGTCGCCCCGAAGAGGGTATCTGGTCTAGTTGTGTAGACCTCGATAGTCTCGCTAGACTCCTTTAATGAAAAAGTTACATTCGCACCTTCGCTCTTTCCTATCCAGTTCTTCTGCATAGCCTTGATAGAATCCGACCAATCAAGAGAATCCAAATCCTCAAGCAATTTCTCTGCATAATCAGTTATGCGAAGAATCCACTGCCTGATATTCTTGCGAGTAACCTGAGTTCCACATCTGTCACAAGCCCCATCTTTGACCTCTTCGTTAGCTAATCCTGTCAAACAAGAAGGGCACCAGTTGATAGGAGTCTTCGCCTCGTAAGCAAGGCCTTTTTCATACAACTTAAGAAAAATCCACTGTGTCCATTTGTAATACTCCGGAGTGTGGGTTGAAATCTCTCTGTCCCAATCATAGCAGAAGCCAAGCGCCTTAATCTGCTCACGGAATTTATCTATATTTTTTGAAGTCGTAACCTCAGGATGTGTTCCTGTCTTGATAGCATAATTCTCTGCGGGTAAGCCAAAAGAGTCGAAACCCATAGGATGCAGGACCTTATAGCCATTCATTGTCAGAAATCGACAATAGATATCAGTCGCAGTATATCCTTCAGGATGCCCAACATGCAATCCTGCCCCAGAAGGGTAAGGAAACATATCCAACACATACATTCTCTTCTCAGCCGGCACAGAAAAATCCTCAACTACCTTGAAAGTCTTATCTTTTTCCCAAAATTTCTGCCATTTCTCTTCTATTTGTTTAAAATCATATCTGTCCATAAATTACATACTATCCTTGTGTTTATTTTTGGTCAATATTCTGCAATGAATAAATCAATTTTAGTCGGAAATCTTTAATTACTCATCTTCATCAGATTCATGAATTGTGACAAAGATCAACTTAATCCTGTTCTTCTCAACAGTTTTTACCTTAAATACAAAATTCTTATATATCAAGACAGCCCCAGCGACTGGAATCTCAGCTAACTTCTCAATCATAAATCCTGCCAAGGTCTGCATGTAAGAATCCTCAGCCAGATCAATATTCAAAAGAGCCTCGACCTCGTGAATAGGAGTCTCGCCCCGAATCTCATACTGATTTTCGCCAATCAGCTTTATCGCTTGATCCTTCTCTTGCTCCTGTTCATCATACAACTCACCAAAGATCTCTTCTACAACATCCTCTTGAGTGACAATACCAGAAAGGCCACCATACTCGTCGAGGACAACAACCATCTTCATATGATTCTTTTTGAAAAGAGAAAAAAGATGCTTAATCTTCTTAACCTCTTGAATAAATACAGGCTCCATCATGAAAGATTCAATAGTCAAATCAAGCTGTCCCTCTGCATATTTCTCCAACAAACATTTTCGCATCAAGACTCCAGTAACATTCTCCTTATCCCCCTGATATACAGGAAACCTTGAAAATGTAGAATCCTTCACAAACTCATATGCTTGCGCAACAGTCATAGCCCCATCAATGCTAAAGACATACTTTCTGTGTGTCATAATCGCATGCACCGGCACATCATTTAGCTTAAAGACCTTCTTGACCATGTAATTTTCCTGATTATCAACAAGACCCTCATCCTCGGCAATATTCACAATATGAAGAATACCCTCAAGAGAGATCGACTTACCCTTAGATTTCGAAAAAATCCTAGATATTAGAGAGCCAAAGACATTGATAAAGATGACAAAAGGTCTAAGAATAACTGATAATAGATAGATTGCGACTACAGTATGAGCAGCAATAAACTCATTGTGAATCAGCGCAATCTGCTTAGGCGCAACCTCTGCGAAGATAAGAATAACAAAAGTTAAAATCCCCACCGCAATTCCCGCCCCAGTACTTCCAAAAAGCTCTGTAGCCAAGGTAGTTGTAACAGCAGAAGCCGCAATATTTACAAGATTATTGCCAAGAAGGATAGTTGTAAGCAACAAATCAGGCCTTGAAGTCATCTTCATAACCAATTTCTTCCGACGAGACTTCATACTTTTTAGCTGAATCGCAGACAAAGATGTAAAAGCTGTCTCGGAAGAAGAGAAAAATGCTGAGAAGACTAATAGCACAAAGAGAAAAGAGATTTTAAAAACCATTAGAAACCTTTAACATAACATTCATGAATATACAGGCTTAATCTTGATTAACCAGACAGAATCATCACCAAATCCCATAAGCAAAGGATCATCGATAACACCAGTATTCACATCTAAAACCTTTCCACAGACAGGGCTTTCTAGCTCCGTAACTGTCTCTAAGGCCTCGATAAAGAGAAGTCTCTGCCCTTTATCTATAACAGATCCCTTAATTGGGAGCTCTACTTGAGAAACGCCAGAAAGCAAATCCAACGTACTCTTCCTGATCCCATAAGAGATAACACCATCATCCTCAGTTGCAGACCACAAACTGTTATTATAGACCTTATTTTGATGAATTCTAGCCATATTTACCTCATCTTAAGTATATTGATAATATATCAAAAAGAAAAGAGCTAATTCAAAGATTTTGTATATTAGTATCTAAAAAGTAGTCTCAGTAACACAATAACCTAACAAAAGACCATCTCCATCATAGAGACCACACAAACCCTCCCAGTAATCTGGACCAGTAACATTTCTATTGATAGTCTTCTTTGCCAAAGCACGAATATACAGAGTCTCGTAGCCAGGAATATACAACTCCCACTCTACTGGGAATTCCAAATCCTTATCCACGATAGTATCAACAACCTTGAAATCATAAGACTCTACAGCAGAAGAACTCCCCTCTGCATCAATAATTGTTCCTTCCCGATAAAAAGTTGTAGGAAAATTAAAAAGCATAATCTCCCGACCATCAAAGAATCTCAACGAGAACCAATCCCATTTTGTCTCAGTAAACTGCCCCCACTGCCGATCAAACCATGATTTACCAGTAACAGAAAGATCTACCCAGCTGCCTGTGGGATTTCTATAGGAGAGAGACCCAACACTTGAGATACTAGTCACCGAATAATAGAAGCTAGTCTCAGTTGGCTTATCCTCATGACCCATCACAATGATACCATTATTGCCATGCCAAACTGGCAACTTCTCAAAAACAAGCTTGAAATTCATCTTCAAGCTACGAGAATCTACAATAAGTTCCATCTCATTGTCATTAAGCAATCGGAGATAATTCCCACGGAAACGAACCTCTCTCTCCTTAGCAAAAATATTCCAAGATCTGAAAGTAATCGTCTCCTCAAAGATATGCTGCCCGGTTGCAATATCTGTAAATCCTAAATGCACCGAGAACCCCTCAACATCGCCCATAAATCCATGAAAAATAGTAAATTGGTAGAAAAAAAGATTTCCACTCTCATCATTCAAATAACCAGTCAAATACCACCACTCAGTAACATCCCTATGAGGCGCAAACTCCTCGACAGCAGATTTATGACTAACCTCATCATAATCCCTCAACTCCTTGTTCAAAGAAGCACAACTAAAAAGAAAGAGAGCCAAGATCATCAACAAAAATAAATTTAATTTTTTTCTCATAAAAACCTCTGAAAATCATTATACATAGATTTCCCTACTTTGCCACTTATTTTTGAAAAATAGAATTCTAAATATTTATTCAGTTCTTGCCCCTAGAAAAGTTTTACAGTATATTATAAAAAAATCAAACACAAAATAGGAGATATCTATGTCGAATCATAAATTCAAGACTGAGGTTTCACAATTACTAAATCTAATAATACACTCCCTGTACTCACACAAGGAGATATTTCTTCGAGAGCTGATTTCAAACTCTTCAGACGCACTCGACAAGCTAAAATTTTTGACATTAACCGATGATAATTTCAAAAGCTACAAATTCGATCCAAGAATCGATATCAAATTTTCTGAAGAGAATAAAACTTTAGAAATAATTGATACTGGAATCGGTATGGACGAGGAGGATTTGAACAAGAACCTCGGAACAATCGCAAACAGCGGAACTAAGAACTTTTTAAAAAACCTTGATGAGAACAATAAAAAAGACTCTAACCTTATCGGACAATTCGGTGTTGGCTTCTACTCATGCTTCATGGTTGCAGACAAGGTCGAAGTTATCTCACGAAAGGCTGGAACAGAACAAGCCTTCAAGTGGACAAGCGATGGCAAGGGTGAATATAAAATTGAAAATGCAGAAACAGAGAAAGATGGAACACGCATAATCCTGCATTTGAATGAAAACGGTTCAGAATACACATCTAAATGGTCTATCGAAAGCCTAATCAAGAAATATTCAGACCATATCGCCTTCCCAATCTTCTTAGAGTTCGAAGATACAAAATACGATGATAAAGACGAAGACAAAGAACCTACAAAAGAGACAAAGATTGAGCAGGTCAACTCAGCAGCTGCACTTTGGAAGCGAGCAAAGACAGAGATTTCTGACGAAGAGTACAAAGAGTTCTACAAGACAATCTCTCATGATTTTGACGAACCACTACACTACATGCACACAAAGGCGGAAGGTTCTCTTGAGTACTCAACACTTTTTTTTATACCAAAAAAAGCTCCATTTGATATGTACCAAGCAGACTACAAGCCTGGTGTTAAATTGTACGTAAAACGAGTCTTTATCACTGACGACAACAAGGAGTTGTTGCCTCCGTACTTGAGATTTGTTCGAGGAATCATCGATTCAGAAGATCTACCACTTAACGTAAGCCGCGAAATTCTGCAGCAGAACCGGGTAATGGCATCGATCAAGAATAAAGCAGTAAAGAAGATTCTTTCTGAGATCAAGGAACTTGCAGATAAAGATGCAGAAAAATTCAAGGAGTTTGTGGAAAACTACAACAGACCGATGAAAGAGGGTCTCTACTCAGATTACTCTAACAAAGATGCAATTCTTGAGATTGTTAGATTCAAATCAACAATGGTAGACGGATATACTAGCCTTGCTGAATACAAAGAAAGAATGCTAGAAGACCAGAAGAATATCTACTACATCACAGGAAGCGATGAGAATCTACTTCGCAAAAGCCCACTTTTGAAAGCATACAAAGAAAAAGGCTATGAAGTACTAATCGCAGACGACGATATCGATGAAATAATCATCCCTTCAATCTTCAACTATAAAGAAATTCCATTGAAAGCAATCAATAAATCAGGCGCTGACGATGAATTGAAGAGCGATGACGATAAGAAAGCAGAGAAAGATGCAACTCCAGTAATCGACAAGATCAAAGAAGTTCTTGGAGACAAGGTAAAAGATGTAAAAGCAGACACAGGACTTGGAGACTCTCCATCAGCAGTAATAGCAGACGAGAACGACCCATCCGCACAGATGGCTCACATCCTCAAGGCAATGGGTCAATCAGGCCCCGAGGCAAAGCCAATCCTCAAAGTCAACATCAAACACCCACTCCTTGAGAAATACTCAACCGACTCTGAGAACTTCGAAGACCTTGCAAACATCTTGCTAGATCAGGCACTAATGCGAGAAGGCCTAGCACTCAAAGATCCAGCAAACTTCATCGACAGAATCAACAAATTGATTGTGTAGTTGCAAAAAATTCTAGAGAATGCAAAAAGGGCTATCCATTGGACAGCCCTTTTTTTATATATTGTATAAATTATTATTATCAAGCTCACTCTTTGAGAATAGAGTATCTCCAGCCTTGAGATCTTTGAACGGATCTTCACATTCTGCTAATACAACCGCAAACACAATTGCAAAGTATTTTAATTTTTTAATGCACACTCCTTAAAACCAATTTAAACAAGTATAAAATAACAAAAAAAAAATCAATAATAACTATAATGAAAAGTCATCTTGTTTTGCTAAAGAGTCTTTTCTAGATGATTTTTCCAAAAATATATAGATATGAAAAAACCTGGTTCGCAGGAGTTGTTTCATTTGCTCCACTTGTAGCCGTTTGCAATCATGTCGTTATAGCCTTTGCCATCAGTAACGTTTGAATATACTAAATTACTCCTGCGTAGCAAATCCCTTGTAATTCAAATCACCCTCAAGAAGAAAAAGGAAGTATTCATTATTAGTCGCAACATTTATATAATTTTTGAAGGAAAAATCAAACGAAAACAGAGAATGGCCCCAATCTGCCCCGTCAAAGCTCACCGCGACGTGGAGACCGTTCTTGTAGACATAGAGATCGCTCAAAAATTCAATGCTAAAACCGTCCCGAAGATTCTCAAACTTCACCAGATTGCTCTTTAAGTTTATCCCCGCGCGGAACCGCATCCCCTTGCGAATATAGATGATATTGTCGCGAAGATTCACACCCGAAGCAATATCCTCAGAAGAGAAGACAAGCTCGCCACCCAGTGTCGAAACAATATTCTTCTCAAATGATTTCTTACGCCTCTTCGCCTTTTCAGAGTGACAGAACCCCCAGTAAGTATCAATTTTCAGCCCTTCATCACCAACACCCAATCGGAAAGCCCCGATCTGATGATAATTCTCCTCGCTATCAAAGGCAAACCAATCTAGATTGTTAAAGCTATAGAAAAAACGCGATTTCTTGTCAGCTGTGATATAGATGTCACGATATAATTGAACATACCCATCAGGCTCAGTCTTAACAATCAACTCTTCACAGTCGACAGGTTCAGCCCAAGCTAACTGATTGTAGAAAATTTTATCCCCCTTGAGAAAATAAACATTCTTCTCTTCGCCAGGAAAAATATCTTCAGGTTTCAATCCTGGCTCAAAGATATATTCTCTATCAAGATTAGGCTGGATAAAATCCATAAAATAATCTTTTTTAGAATCCTTAGGTGGAGGGAAGCCACAACTTAAGACAAGACCAACAATAACCACAAACAAACTAATCTTTTTCATAACCCCTCCACAATAGTCCTAATTCAAATCAAAGGTTGTGATAACAGCCCTATGGTCTGAACTAAACTTTTCAATATGAATATCACTTCCAGCATCCCCAACAGGCCCAATTATCTGAGAATCAGCAGGAGTAACACTACTTCCATTATAGTATATAAAATCAATTCTATCAAAAGGCTCTGGAATTGTCTCACCAGCAGCATTAGTATTTGTCTGATATTTCTCGAACGGAGACCAAGTAAAGCCAGGCACCGCAGCCGGATCAGGAAAAATCTCCCTAAAACTATCTTTAAAACCAAGCTCTGCCATCTTAACAGAGACAGGCCAAGGCATCACAGCAGGGAAATAACCCGCATCGACTGAGGCTTGAACCCAATCAAGGTGCGATGGCTCATTAAAATCCCCCGTAACAATAATCGTAAGATTATCAGCTGAAGCCTTCTCGATAGCCTTCAATAAATTGCGCCCAGTCGAACCCTCTAACCTCCGAGCCTTATTTCTAGCAATAATATCTGCCCTATCCTCAGCCGAACTAGGATCAAATGTCTGAGCCCCAAATATCCCAGTGATATTATTTATCTCATATGGACCATAAGGAATCGGAGTCAAATGAACATTAACAAACCACAACTGTTTTCCATTTGGAAGTTCAAGCTTCACACTCAACCCTAGATGCCCCACCTCGACTATCTTATGCTTTGTAAAAATTTTGGAACTCCAATCTGACAAAGGACAAACCAAGTTATAGCCAGTCATTCTAGCCAATTTCCTAGCCTTCACAGAGTTTAACTCCTGAACACCAACAACATCACCCATCAGAATAAGTTCAGCCGCAGCCTCAAATGCATCATCCTCACAGATAGAGTTCTGAAACAGAAAGTTGTGCGTAACAACCTTAAACTCATCACTAGCAACTACACCGTCTATAGCAGGAAAACTGCAAGACACAACTAACCCAAGTAAAATTACACAAAGAATCCTCATATTTTTCATAAAATCTCCCTAAAATGCTAGGTTTAAAGCACCTAGCAAGCTTTAATATCTATTTAAGTAAAAATTTTGTAAGCACAGATCTGTGGTCTGAGCTGTAATCTGGAATATGAATATCACTTCCGCTATCACCCTCTGGTCCAAGAATCATTGTCTCAAGAGGTGTCACCTTATCACCCTTGTAATAGACAAAATCAATCCTGTCAAAAGGCTCTGGAATTGTCTCGCCCTTAACATTTACATTAGTCTGATATTTTTCAAAAGGAGACCATGTGAAACCAGGAACAGCAACTGGATCTGGATTCAATACTCTGAAACTATCTTTGAACCCCAACTCAGCCATTCTAACAGAAGCTGGCCATTTAACAACAACAGGGAAATTACCCGCATCAACAGCAGCTTGAGTCCAATCTAGATGAGACGGCTCGTTAAAATCACCAGTAATAAACATAGGAATATTATCCTTTGAAGCAAGCTCTATAGCCTTTAACAATCTTCGTCCTTCAAGACAATCAATCCTTTTTGCTCTATTTCTCTCTACAAGAGATTCCACATCATCCGGGGACGAAGAATCAAAGACCTTTCCACCAAAAATTCCAGAAATTTGATTTACCTCATATGGTCCATACGGTGCTGGAGGTAAATGGACATTAAAAATCCAAACCTGCTTACCGTTAGGAAGCTCAATCTTCGCACCTTGACGCATAAATCCAACAGCAACAACCTTATGCTTAGTCAAAATCTTAGGACTCCAGCCAAACTGTTTAACATAATTATAACCAGTCAACTTAGCCAATTTCCTAACCTTGCCCCAGCTCATCTCTTGACAACCAATAATATCAGTCTTCTTTACAATTTCAGAAATTGCAGAAAAAGCCTCATCATCTCCCTTTGAATTAACAAAAAGAAAATTATGAGTTCCAACTGTAAGCTCAATAGAATCCTCAGCAAATAGTGCTGGAAATGCCATTGTTAAAACGAGAATAAGCGTAATAATTTTTTTCATAACCTCTCCTATAATTAAAATTTAATATTTGCATATTAAATTTCTTTTAAAATTTAGCTTTTCATAGTAATATCAGATTATAGTAACATGAAATTTTTAAAAACGATATTATTAATTATTTGTATTTTGCAATTTTCATGCAAAAAATCTCCATTATTACCAGAAAACCTTGATTTAGAGATCAAGAATATAACAAATCTATCTACATACCAGCACATTTATAGAGATATTATATATATTAGAGAGAGCAAGCATGTAATAGGTATCCCAATCTACGACAAATCAGTACTTTTCACAATCAATATCCACGTAATAGCAGGAATAGACTTTGAGAACCTCGAATACAAGATAAGCGAAGAGACCATCACCATAACACTACCTGAGAGCAAGATCTTCTCAATCGATGCTGATGAATCTTCTATTTTTCAATATTTTATAAAAGAAAAAAATTCAAAGATCGACATATTAACCATTTACAATGCAATAAATGAGAAGAAACTTGAGATACACGAGGATGCAATCAGCCGAGGAATTTTGAAGAAAGCAGAAGATAACGCAAAGGTTCTGATAAGCGACTTTCTATTTTCTACTGGGTTTAAGGAGGTTTTCTTTGAAAAAAAAGATACTAAAGACTCTGAATAACTCGAACAACAAAGGATCGCAGCAGAAGATAATCATAAAGACTCCCCCTCCGCGGCGAAAAATCATAATAATAATCGCAATCGTAGCTGCCGCGATTGTTCTAGCCACAGGAGGCATAATCCTTCCCCAATTCGGGATTGGTCTATCTAAGACAACAAAGCTAACCGCCTCAGAGATAAGCCTAATTGGGATGGAGAAGCTCGCAGTCCTAGACACAATTGAAATGACCTACAAGACAGTCTTCCCATTCGACTTTATGCCAACTGAATGGGAATTCAGAAGGCTCCTTGAGAAAGATTCATATACTGAAGATGAGCTTTTTTACCTAATGACTAACTTTATATGCCAAGAACTGAAGATAAATCCTTACAACACTGAAGAATTTATTGTCATAACAACGATATTAACAGCTGGCTACAAATCGGAAGATGAGAATGGAATAAATTTTCAAGAAGCTATCATGATAGATGAAGAAAAAAGCAAAATAACCATTGCTCTACCATCTGCGACAGTAACGAAGGTTCAAACCGAGGACTTTTCAACATACTCAGAAAACTATCCACAATTCAAAGCCACTCCACAAAAGTGGAAAGAGATTATCGAACATATTAAACCCAAAATAATAGAAATGGCAGTAGAAGATGGAATACTCACAAAGGCAGAGGAAAATGCCTCAACAAAGATTAAAATTATCCTTCAAGCGACAAAATGGAACAACATAGAGATAATTAACTCATGGGAAAACTAAAAGCTCTCTCTTTTTAAGAAAAACAACTTCACGACATCATTCTCAAAAAAGACAACAAGATAGTCGTGTTGCTTGAAAACGCCCCAAACTCCAAGATAATAATAGTAAAAAAGACCTTCTCCGACAGACTCTTCCCTCTCAGGCGCTCCTAAAACATCGTCAACAACAGACCGCTGGAGCGAACTCTTCAGTGTCGCAGATCCTCCAGTTGGCGCAGTCTTCAAACTGTCATACATCTTACCTCGAGGATTACTAAAATTATATAATGAAGCATCCTCACCAGATTCTTTATTTGCCTTCCAAATATCAGAATCAAAATCAAGGTCATCATAATTATAAGAGACACCATTTACTAGATTACAAGAGACAAAAATAATAGCAACAAAAACCAAAAGGATTTTTTTCATAATCTAAGATAACAAGATATAAAAAAATGAGCAAGCAAAAATTAAATCTTTAAATATTTTTCAAAAATTTTCCTAAGATTATCACTAGTTACAGGCTTCGAAATAAAATCATCCATTCCTGATTCAATAGCCTCATCCTTTTGATCACTCAAGGCCCCGGCAGTCAATGCAATTATTGGTAAATCTTTATACTCAAGAAGTGCTCGAATCTGTCGTGTAGCCTCTAATCCATCTAACTCTGGCATCTGGATATCCATAAGAATAAAATCAAGAGTAATCTTTTTTGCCAAATCCACCGCCTCTACACCAGATCTCGCCAACACCAGATTAGCATGAGGCAACAATCCTGAGACAAGCTCTTTTACAAGCAACATATTCATCATGACATCCTCTGCAATAAGAATATTAAATTCAAAATCACTAAGAATTTTAATATCTACTATCGCAGGCGAATACTTTTTATTCGAAACTACTGCTGTTTTTTTCTTAATTCCACGAATAATCGAGTACAACTCCCTAGCCTTAACAGGTTTTACAAGATTTAGATTCACACCCAGAGACTTACACTCATCCCGCAAACTCTGATCATCTGAAGAGCTATGTAAAAAAATTAATGGAGTCTCTTTCTCTGTTAAATGAAGGTCAGAACGAATATGCTTTATTGTCTCTAGACCATCAAGCCCAGGCATGTGATAATCGATTATAAGCAAATCAAATTTTTCAATCCTAAGAATCTCCAGAGCATCGCTACCACTCTCGCAACTCTTGTAATCTAGCCCCCAATGCGAAAAATTATGCTCAAGAATCATCCTATTATGAGCATTATCATCGACTATTAAGACCTTATTTATTGGCAAATCTGAGAGATCCTCCACCTCACTAGAATCTAAATCATCATAACACCTTGTAGAAATCGAAAAATAGAAGGTAGAACCCCGCCCATATTCACTATCCAGTAATATTTTTCCCCCCATCTTTTCAACTAGAAGGTTAGAGATAATCAGACCAAGACCAGTCCCACCATATTTGCGAGTTGTAGATGTATCGGCTTGGGAAAAAGCCTTGAACAATCTATCTTTCTGCTCAGGAAGAATACCAATTCCCGTATCAATAACAAAAAAATCAAATCTTCCCTGAGAATCACCCAAATCCACATATTCTAACTTTAACTCAACTTCACCAAACTCAGTAAACTTTATAGCATTGTTCAACAAGTTCAGAAGCACCTGTTTCAATCTTGTAGGGTCTAGCATCGCATATTTTGGAATATCTAAAGGAACATCTAGCAATAACTCCAAGCCCTTCACCGAAGCTTGATATTTTATAACATCAACTACATCTTCCATTAACCTCGGAAGATCTGTCTTAAGAATATCCAAGTCCAGCTTTCCAGCTTCTATCTTCGAAAAATCCAGGATATCATTGATAATTCCCAAAAGAATTTTACCAGAAACATTAGCATTCTCTGCATACTGGCGTTGAGTATCAGTAAGAGGAGTCTGCAAGAGAAGATCTGTAAAACCTATAACACCATTAAGAGGAGTCCGAATCTCATGGCTCATATTAGCAAGAAACTCCGACTTTGCCTTACTTGCCTGCTCTGCCTCATCCTTTGCCTTCTCTAACTGCTCTTCAAATCTCTTCTTCTCAGAGATATCTCGCGTCACACCTTGAAATCCTATAATATTCCCATTCTTATCATGAACAATTTTCATTGTCATCGCGGTGTATATCAGAGAACCATCAGCCTTATACTGTTCAGCCTCCATATACAAAACCCTATCCTTATCAATTCCAGGTAGATTATCTCTCTGAAGTTCAGTCTGAACAATCTCTTGGATACGGGCTAAAGTATCAGGTGGATGCTTCTTATCAAAAGGAACCTTGACATATTCCTCAACTGTGTACCCTAGCAGTCGCTCAATCGAAGGACTTATATACTCAGTCTCCAAATTTGTATCTAGTGCCCATACAACATCTGAAATATTATCAGTAATTCGTCGCAACTTCTCTTCACTCTTACGAAGCTCATCTTCTGCGACTCCTCTTTTTACATAATCTGAACTAGTTCTCTTTTTTTTTAAGAAAAAAGCCATATATCCCCCACAAATTATTGGTTCTATCTTATTCTAGTATAAAAACTATTCTAACGAATCGCAATTTAACACTACTAAAAGAATATTAGCAATGACTAACAAATAAGAATCATAAAAATACAGGAAGATGAAAAAAAAATTATTGATATCTATACGTAAAGGGAATATATTATAGATGTATTTTGAAATAAGGAGACAATTATGGCTTATGTAATTTCAGACGAATGTATCGCATGTGGATCATGCGAAGGCGAATGCCCAGTTCAGGCTATTTCAGCTGGTGATGTTTACTCAATCGATGCAGATGCTTGCACAGATTGCGGTGCTTGCGCAGAGGTTTGTCCTGTAGACGCTATCAGCGCTGAGTAATTATTTATTAAACCAGATTGCAAAATCTGGTTTTTTTATTCTTTTTGACACCTATTACAGAGACCTTTTATAATAATATTGACAGATTCAATCTCAAAACGATGTCTTTCAGAAAAAATCGATGCGGCAGCACTAATCCGATGATCACTAATATCAATAGTTTTTCCACAACTTGTGCACAATAGATACCCAGTATGAGTTGATGAATCTATACACTCATAGACCTTTTTCCCAAGATTATTTGGAACACTCTTGATTATTCCTGCATTCTCAAATATACCGATATGCCTGTAAATCGTTGCCTTAGAAATTTTTACATCACCAGAATCGATAATTTTATAGAGATCATCTACCGAAAAGGTAGATTTTTTCATCAAAATCGAGTTAAAAACAATCTTCATCTCAAAGCTATAGTTTAAACGTCTATTTATCAGATATTTTTTCAATTTTTCTTCAATAAAATCCAACTCTATCCCCCACATGAAATAAGAGAGTTATTCACATCAATATACAAGTTATCCACAAGTTATGAACATTTTACTTTAAAACATACTCTATCTGAATGATAAAGCATATTTGGAAAAAGGTTAACTTATTTTAGGAAAAAATTGACTTAGATTTAAAAAATAATTATGTTTTAAACATGAATGAGTTTATAAGGCAATTACCAAAGATTGAATTACACGATCACCTAGACGGAGGGCTTCGAACTCAAACAGTTTTCGAACTTCTACAAGAGAAAAAGAATAATTTCAAAATTAAATCACTCGAAGAATTATCTCAATATATCGAAGGTAACATCAGCAAGGGCTCACTCGCAGATTATCTGAAGAACTTTGAATTAACTACTGCAGTAATGCAGAGTTACAATAATCTCAAGAGGATTGCGTATGAATCTGCGGAAGATCTCCATAACGAGAATGTAGTCTACGCTGAGATTAGATTTGCACCAGAGCTACACACCAGAGAAGGGCTTACTCTGCAAGAAGTAATCAATGCTGTCCGTGAAGGACTGATTCAAGCAGAAGAGAAACTCCAAATCAAGACAAATATAATTATCTGTTTAATTAGAGAAGCCTCACAAGAGGAGGCAAAAGAGATTGCGCAATTATGCATAGACAACTTCGGGGATAAGGTTTGTGGATTTGACATTGCAGGGAAAGAGAATGGAAATCCTCCTGAGAAATACATCCAAATCTTTAGGATGCTCAAATCCAACAACATACCAGTTACAATTCACGCTGGCGAAGAGAGTGACTACTCATATATAAATGCAGCAATTCTTGACTGCAAGGCTAAGAGGATAGGACACGGGATCAAATCTGCAAATGTTCCAGACAAACTCTGTCTCGATATAATAAAGCAACACGAAATACACCTTGAAGTATGCATCAGCTCAAACATCCAGACAAAGGTTGTAGAAAGCGTAGAGCTTCATCCTGCAAAAATATTAAAAAAGAAGGGAATAAACTTCTCGCTCTGTAGCGACAACAGATTAATGAGCAAGACAAATATTAGCCAAGAGCTGAAGATAGCTAGCAAAGAGTTAAAATTCTCAAAGAAAGATCTAGTTCAGATGCAAAAGCTAGCAATAAAGAATTCCTTCGCCACAGATGAGATAAAAAAAGAGATTTTAGAAAAAATAGAAAATTTTGAAAAGATTAATAGACCCCAATAGGCTCGACACGATCAACCTTAAGCATAATCTTAACTTGACAGATATAGTGTCCTGAATCAATGTGAAATCGAGGAACCTCTTTTAAAGAAAATTTTCCAAAGACCTCACCAGGCTTATTTTTTAATTTTTCTCTTAAAAGAGTTCTAATTGCATCCCTGCAGGAATTACCAAAAGCCTTCAAGACAGTGTCATCATTCTCAAACATCGAGAACTCCCCAGTACCCGCAGAATCTTCATTAGAATAATGCGACCATGCTGAATATTTCTGAAGCTCATCTAAATCCATAGTAAATATTACAATCGCAGTCAATCTATCCTGGTCAAACTCCTGCTGAACAATCTTCGCTCGGCTCTGATCTGTGATATTCGCAATCTGCGAATACTCGAACTCCTCCGCGATACCACGAACCTTGTCAAAAGGAATGTAGCGGAAATTATAGCCATAAATCATCCCACTAAAAAAATAGTTTGCATTTGAAAGGATCTTCTTCTCCATCTCAGACTTGTTCAACCACTGATGGAACCCAGCATCACCCACACGGTACTCCATACACCAGAAATTACCCTGCAAATAGTCTGACTCGACCTGAGCTTGAACTGAAAATGTAAGAAATATAAAAGCAAAAAAAACCACTCTCTTCATAAACTACCTATTATCTATAGCCTTCTTGATTGCCCGAAAAGGATTTATATTCAAAACAAAAAAACAGTAGAGAAAACAAAAGCCCATACCTGCTAAATGTGCAATAATAGCAACATCTGAAGATCTGCCAAGACTTGATAGAGCCTGTTGCGCAAGACCTAACAACATATACAGCCCCACAATTATTGCTACATTTGAGCGAATCAAACCGAAGAAGTTAATCCTCAAATCTGCGTACAGAACTATAAAGGCTGTCATCACAGCATAGACAGAACCTGAAGCACCAACAAGGAGAATAGATTGATTAAATACAAGAATATAAAAAAGATAACTTATAATACCTGAAAACAATCCAGCAATTATATAGAAGAAAAGAAAACTATAACTTCCAATCTTCTCCTCAACATAGTAGCCAAAAAAGAAAAGCCCAATCATATTAAATAAGAAGTGCTGAAAGTCTCCATGAGCAAACATATATGAGAAAAATCTGTACAATTCAAGCCCAAGTAAAGCATCTTTGTTCATGCCAATATAATTGTTAACAAAATGCTCTTTTGCAATAATACTTGCAACAAAGACACCGAGATTAATAAGTATAATTAAAAAAAACAAATTGTAAGTTCTGTAAGGGAAAACTCTTTTATTCAAATTCATAACACCTCAATCTCACTCTAAAAATAAGATTATCTTTTCTCCACGTCAATAATAATATCAGATTTTTTGAGAAAAGACTCTATCAAACTAAGCAAATTTGATTTTTCTTCTGATTCTGGCAAAAATTTATTGAAATTTGCTATCGATTTAGTAAGCAGATCTAGACCAATCTCACTTGCCTTACGTATTGCCCCAGAACTCTCTAAAAGTTCTATCGCCTCTGAGACAGAATCCCAACCATCAACAATCCCAAGTCGCTTCGCACTCTCAAAGCAAGAAAAAAGCCTATCAATCTGTGCTCCGCTCTCCTGCGCAAAGATAATTACTGGGAGACTCTTCTTTCCCTCAACAATATCATCGCCACGGTCTTTGCCTTCAATTTTTCCAACAAGATTCTTCACATCATCTGCGATCTGAAAGCCAATCCCCATCATCTCAGCAGCATCGACAAGCCCGCTAACAACACTCTCAGAAAGTGAGACCCCTCCAGCCACCGCATATGCAAGCCCAAACTCAGCAGCCATCCCCGACAGTGCACCAGTCTTTAATCGACACATCTGAAGATACTCATCAATAGAGGGAATCTCTTTAACATTTCTATGCCAAAGGATATCTAACCCCTGTCCAAAATGCAAACGCCGCATGTATCGAGAATAAATCTCATGGAAGGCTGCCTTCTTTTCAAGACTCAGCGACAACAAGTCAATGTTCAGAAGCGCAAGAAAATACATCTGATTACCCGCATTTATGGAGAGATCATCACCATAAATCCGATGAACACACGGTTTTCCTCGACGAACTTCAGAAAGATCCTCAATATCATCAACAATAAGAGTCCCATTGTGTGCAATCTCAACAACAGGGCAAAGTTTCAAAATTTTTTCATCTGAAACAAAGGAATTAGAGATAAGATACATCATCAAAGGGCGCCAACGCTTGCCACCCCGAAGGATTAAATCCTTACCTGGCGCTAAAATTCGCTGAATATTCTCATACGAGAGCGAATCAAGATTCCGCCCTGTCGATTTTTTTATTATAGAAGAATCTTCCTGAAAAAAAGCAACAACCTCTCTCTCAATCTTCTCCAAAATCTGTTCTATATTTCCACTCATAATAAAAGTTTAACATAAAAGAGCGAATTTTTACACCAAATAGAAATATATTTTTTTCAATAGGTTGCCTTTTTTCATAAAAAGGATAAAATAGTCTTATGAAAATTGGAGTATATGGTTTAGGAAGATTTGGTAGCTTTTGGGCTTCCACTCTAGCAAATGATTTTGAGGTACTAGTCTATTCACGAAGCGAGCAACACTCTGTGCCAGAAGGGACTAGACGTGTTAGTCTCGAAGAACTATCAACATGTTCAGCAATATTCTTGTGTTCTGCAATATCTGCGACAGAACCAGTTCTGAAATCGCTACTACCCCACATCGAAGCAGAGACCCAAATCATAGATACCTGCTCAGTCAAGGTCTATCCCACTAGCCTAATGAAAAAGCTTCTTCCCAATAATGAAATTCTCGGAACCCACCCAATGTTTGGGCCAGATTCTGCAAAGAATGGAGTAGAGGGTCTGCCTATCGTAGTAACTCCACTCAGAGAGAACTCTAAATCAGCTGTTTTTTGGGAAAAATATTTTTCATCTCGGAAGATGAAGGTATATCTGATGACTCCTGAAGAGCATGACAAAGAGGCTGCAATGACTCAGGGAATTACCCACTTTATCGGAAGAACCCTGAACGAATTAGGACTAGAACAGAGCCAGATAGCAACAAAGGGATACAACTCCCTATTAGAAATCATCAAGCAGACCTGCAACGATCCATGGCAACTCTTTCTCGATCTTCAAAAATACAATCCATACACCGAACAGATGCGAGAAAGCCTCCACGAGGTTCTTCACGACATGCTCACAAAGCTTGACCACATCGATATTTTAACAACCAAAAAAGATTAACACACTTGAAGTTTTTTCCCATTTGCAATAATCTAAAATAATGAACAGAAGCAAACCAGACCATTACACAATCAGAGCAATCAAAGAAGGCTACCCGGCACGAAGTGTCTATAAGCTCGAAGAGATTGACCAGAAATTCAAAGTAATCAAAAAAGGAGCTAAAATCCTTGATATCGGTGCTGCGCCTGGAAGTTGGAGCCTATATTCACTTAAAAAAACAGGAAATGAAGGCTTTGTCCTAGGGATAGATTTCAAGGATATCAAGCTGAAGCAATTTCCAAACTTCAAATTCATACAAGATGATGCCTTTTCCGAATCAACACTTGAAGAGATAAACAAGATTGGGGAATTTGACCTAGTCCTAAGCGATGCGGCGCCAGCAACAACTGGGAATCGAACTGTTGATACAGCAAGATCCGAGGAGCTTGTAGAACAGGTGATAGATCTTGCTGCCAAAATTATAGCAGGACAAGGCTACCTGATTGTGAAGATCTTCCAAGGTCAAAATGCGAAGAAGATGATAGATTTAGCTAAGGAAAAATTTGAAATCGTCAAGACATTTAAGCCTCAAGCCTGTCGAAAAGACTCCTTTGAAACATATATAATTGCTAACAAGAAAAAACAGTGATATAATTTTAATATGAGAATACAAAGTCTTGTGATGTTAATTTTTTGCATAAGCTCATGTGCTACTTTTTCCAATTCAGAACTGACTCAAGCACAGCAGTCAAGGGTTAATAAGATTGTAGAAGCTGCCTACCAATTAGAAGGGAAAAAGACATTAGTTGTCAACGAGAAGAAGTTCAACTCCGACTGCACAGGCGCAATCGCAGCAGTCTACCACAATGCCGGGATAGACCTATACAAGTATATCCAGAAATACAAAGGAAACGGCGTAACTAGGCTTTACAACCTACTTTCTGACTATAAATTGTTGCATTTCAGCTCTTTCCCACGGGTTGGGGATATAATTTTCTGGGACAACACCTACGATAAGAACAACGATAAGATTGAAAATGATGAGCTAACACACACTGGAATTGTAATATCAGTCTCTCGCAACGGAGATATTAAATATGCACACTACCACTATACTAAAGGCTTCACAATTGAATCAATGAACCTTCTTTTCCCAGACATCTACACAAAAGAGATAAATGGGAAAGTGGTTGTAATTAATTCGCCAATGAGAGCAAAATCTGCCCCCAAAAGCAAGAATTGGTTAGCATCACACCTGTGCAGAAAATTTGGAATGGGATATTTTCTACCTGATCTAGTTGATTAATCCTTTTTTGCACCATAAGAATAGAATTTGAAACCATCCTTATCTAATATATCTAGACTTGCGCCAGATTTAATCAGCAAAGCAACAATATCACTTCTATCAATCGAAGCAGCAAACATCAAGGCGGTTTGACCGCTAGAATTTTTCAAATTCAAATTAGCATCTGCCTCTACAAGAATCTCCACAATCGGCAAGAATCCCTTGACAGTAGCTAGCATCAAAGCTGAATAACCATCTTTATCCTGTTGATCAACCTTTGCACCAGAATCAACAAGAACCCTGACATAATCGACCCGCCCAAAGAAAGCAGCATACAATAATGCAGAAGACTTCTCACTATCAGTATAATTTACATCAGCACCGCCAACAATCAGCTCTGAAAACTCCGCAAATCTATCATCAATAACACATTTTATCAAAGTCGGAGACTCTTTCTTCGACGGAGCAACTCTCTGCTCAAGTTCAATCATCGAAGGATCAACCTCACCTAGTGTCTCGAGTGCTGCATAAAGCTTCTTAAAGAGCTTATCGTCACCACTTGATTTTGCGACAGAAAATGGAGAAAGTCCAGATCTCCCCCGGAAATCAGGTCGCGCCCCTTGCGAAAGCAAATAATCAATCGATATAGGCTTTTGCCTAACCACAGCATACAACAAAGGTGTAAACCCAGTACTTGAAAGACCATTTATATCAGCACCTTCAGCAAGAACACGCCCAATACCCTGAATATTCTGAGCATCTATCTCAACAAGCATTCTATCCTGAAGTTCATACGAGTTTGTAAAACTTAGTAAAAAGAGAGAAACCATACCAATAAAAATTAACTTTTTCATAAGATAATATTATCAGATAAAAATTGCATAGGCAAGCTTTTTCATTCTCTCAATTCTAATAATAACAAAATCACAAGTCTTGCATGTTGACGAATCAAAGAATTGACAATATTATTGAGAAAGAAAATATATTCAAAAAGGGGAAAAAGATGATAAGACGAATGGTTTTAAATGAAACGTTTTACTTTGGAGTTGATGCTATTTCTACAATTCCAACAGAGGTAAAAAAACGTGGATTTAAGAAAATTCTAATCGTTACCGACAAAGATCTAATTAAATTCAATGTAGCAACAAAGGTAACTAAGATTCTTGACGAAAATTCCATCGCGTATGAGATTTTCAGCGATGTTAAGGCAAATCCTGCAGTAGCAAATGTTAAGGCTGGTGTAGATTTTTTCAAAAGGGCAAAGGCTGACAGCATAATCGCTATTGGTGGAGGCTCTGCAATCGACACATCTAAGGCAATCGGAATAATAATCAACAACCCGGAGCACTCAGATGTGCTTAGCCTTGAGGGAGCAATTGACACTAAGAATAAATCCGTGCCGATAATTGCAGTCCCAACAACAGCAGGGACAGCTGCAGAAGTAACGATAAATTATGTAATCACAGATGAAGACAAAAAGAGAAAATTCGTATGTGTCGATCCAAATGATATACCGATACTCTCAGTTGTTGATCCAATGATGATGAACTCTATGCCGAAAGGGCTTACAGCTGCCACCGGGATGGATGCCCTTACCCACGCAATTGAAGGTTTCATAACAAAAGGGGCATGGGAATTAACAGACACTCTACATCTCAAGGCTATCGAGATGATCTCTCGAAGTCTAAGAAAAGCAGCTAACCAGAATGACCTAAAGGCTCGCGAAGATATGGCAATTGGCCAGTATGTTGCAGGAATGGGATTCTCTAATGTAGGACTAGGGATTGTCCACTCTATGGCTCACCCTCTCGGAGCATTCTACGACACACCTCACGGAGTTGCAAACGCAGTACTACTTCCTTTTGTAATGGAATACAATGCAAATTTTACTGGAGAAAAGTACAAAGAAATTGCTAAGGCAATGGGTGTAGCAAACACAGAGACAATGAGCGAATCAGAGTACCGCGCGGCTGCTATCAACGCAGTAAAGCAACTCTCAGCCGACATAGAGATACCAAAATCACTCAACGAGATTGGAGTCAAAGAAGAAGATCTCCAGGCTCTTGCAGAGAGCGCATTCGCAGATGTCTGCACAGGCGGAAATCCACGAGACACCTCTATCAGCGACATTTTAGAAATATACAAAACCGCCTTCAAAGGCTAATTAATTAAAAAACGAGGGATTTCCCCTCGTTTTTCTATTTTATGGTCGTAAATTTGGATAAGCTGAATCGATAAGCCAAACTTTTGAAAAATCCCAACCAACAAAGGTTTTCGACACCTTGAGTTGTGCTGTTGTCTTAGGCTCGCCCTTACCTATGTCAGCCATTCCAGAAGTATCCGAGTCATAATAAGAGTTAGTAACAACAGAAGAGTCATCATTCTCTCCTATAAGCCCACCAAGAGAGCCATTTCCAGATACATTCCCGTTAGAGTAACAACGCTTGATTGAAATCTCAAAATAAAGTCCTGAACCGTGGGAAGTCTCAAGCCCCTTACTCCAACCAACCAATCCACCAACGCCATTAGCCTGACCAGAGACATTCCCAACTGCATAGCAATCTTCGATAGAACCTCTATTCTCGCCGACAAAACCACCTGCAGAATCTCCAGACGATGAAACTCCCCCAGTTGCAGTAGAGAGAGAGATAGTGCCCAAATTACTACCAACAAGCCCACCCGCCTGCATTGCTGCAGTAACAGTAGCTGAAGAAAAAGACTTAGTGACAGAAGATTGACTATTATAACCAACCAATCCACCAGCAGGGCTCCTCGCAGAAGTTCCAGAAGCAGTAACACTGCCAGATGCAAAGCAATCCTCGACAGAAGCAACAGAATTTAACCAACCAACTAATCCCCCGACATTTGTCTCCCCAACAACAATGGCGGATGTCGTTCGAGAATTTAATACAGAAGAGGAGGAACAAGCACCAATAAGCCCTCCAACATCACTCTTCCCTGTAACCCTAGCTGCTGAAGAAGAATCCTCAACAACCCCACCATCACCTAAAAGATTTGGAGAATCGCACAAACCAAGCAATCCGCCAACATACGCAGCGATACTACTTGCATCACCAACAACGCGAATACCAGAAGCCACAGAACAGTCAGAAAGAACCCCCAAGGATCGACCAACCAATCCTCCGACATATGACTCTCCTTGTATACTCTTATCAGTGCCAGAAACAGAGAGAGAACAGTTTTCAATTAAAGCGTAAGAACTTATGACAAAGCCTACCAGAGAACCAACAGAGACCTTACCGGTAACCTCAGCATCAACCAAATTTAAATTCTTGACAACTGCATTCTCAGTTATCGCAGAGAACAAGCCGACACCATATGCCTTATCATTGCTCAGATCAATCTTCAAGTTACTCACAGAGTAATTCCCACCGTCAAGAGAGCCAGAAAAACACTCAAAGCCGTAAGGGATATCACCAGAAGGAGACAAAGCATCGCCAATAGGATCCCATCCACTGCTTGTTGGATAATCAGTCAAATCAATATCTGCAATAATCTTAAACGACTTATCTAAATAATCTCTCACATTATACAATTTCTCAGCAGTATCAATCTCAAAAGGATTGAAAACTGTTCCAGTACCAGAATCATATGGCGAATTTTGAACATCCAGATCATTAACAAAGACAAGAATGACTGTTTTATCTCCACTCATAGTAATTGGTTGACTATTTGCACCAGAAAGAGAACCACTTGGAAGAACCCAATGATCAAAAGACCAACCAGCTGAAGCCTGAGCAGAAAGCTCTACAACAGAATCACTCTTATACTCATGATCACCAGCAGCTATATTAGCCGCTCCCTCACCTTGAACAACAATGGACAAAGTATATGTCAAAGAACCACCAGGAGTATCATTATTCTCTTCACCGCAAGAAAAGAGAAAGATAAGAGTTAAAAAAACAACATATAATAATTTTTTTTCCATAAAAAAACTCCTCTCCTTAATATATCAAGAAAAGAGAGGAGCTCAAAGCTTTTTTTCTTAAAAATCCCGTTCAAGAACCATACGCATCAATCCATTTACATGAACATTTTTGGGAAAGATTTCAAGAGCTTTTCGCAAGTAGAGCTCGGCACTCTCATAATCCCCTTCCTTCGCATAAGAGTGACCCAAAACCGTGTATATATCAAAATAATCAATCCTATCTAACGAACAATTATTCGAAGTTAAAAGATTATTCATCATCTCGATAGCCAGCCGAGGCTTCCCCCCGTACAATTTTGGAGGATAAGACTTAGAAGCTGCAAAAAGGATAAGAGCCTTCGCATTTGAACCATTTATCTCTATAGCACGTTCTAATGCCTTAACAACATCACGTCCATTTTTAAAAAGAAAGCCTAAATCATTAAAAGTACAGAAATTACCAAGAACCGCAGAATACAAAGTGAGAACATTGTCATCTTCTCCCTCACTCAAAGCAAGCTCAATATAATTCAAAGACTCTTGATAGTGCTGAAAGATTAAATCAATATTACTATGCAGCTTAGCAAGCGACACAATAGCACCCTTTCGAAGCTTTCGATTATGATCTATCGCTACCTCTTCATTATCAAAAAGTTGATACGCCTTCCCCATCAGAAATTCATTCTGAACCATAAAATAATTTTTTTCAACAAACCCAATAGACAAAGAAGAGCTAAGCAACGAATTTATCTCTCTGTAAATCTCTTTCTGCCTAGTCAGACTATCGACTTGGGCTAATACACTCTCCGAGAAGAAATTTAATTTTTCTTCAAGAACCTCAACCTCATTTTTAATCTTTTCTGCTGCAAACCCTACAGAAAAAACTAATGTTAAACAAAATGCTACAAATCTAGTTTTCATACCCATATAATTAATAAAAAAGCATACAAAATTCAAGGATTTTATAGACTTTTTAGAGAATTTTAATCTTTTTAATATTTACTATTAAAAACCAACCATAAACCCATCTACAAGGTTTCGTCCAAAACCATTTGCGCTGCTTTCTTTCCGCTAAGCAGAGATTGATCACTCCAGAGGTAGCCCCACTCGCCAAAACGTCCACAAGAGATAATCTCCTGTTGCTTTAGGTAGTCGAGGACAATCTTCCGATTTCTATAGATTTCATGGTCAAATATAACATTGGCATATTTTATAGTCCTAACATCGCTAACTTCGATATCAGAATTATTAAATATCCCCATTTTTATACCAGAATCTATCACATGATCGAGAAGATACTCTTCGGAATAATTGTTCTTTTGCTGATTACGGTAAATCTCAAATTGAAGCGATGACTTCCCACAAGGGACATTGTCGCTACTTTTAAGAGATGGCGAATATGCTCGCGCTGGCAAAATTTCTTCATCATATACGTAGAACCAAAGATGCTTTGCAATATCAGGCTGATTAAATCCTAACGAGACAATTGTCCCACTGCTACACTGCAACTTCTTCGCAGCTTCAGTAACTTGACTCGGAACATCTGGCAGGATCTTCACAATCTCAGGCAACGGTAGACTTGAGATCAAAAATTCATAGTGAACACTTGAACCATCCTCAAATTCGACCTTCTTAGCCTTTGGATTGATAAACACAGCCTTTTTCCCAAATCTCTTATCTGCAACATCTGCTGCTGGCTCTAAAAACCGTCTGTAACCTCCTTTTTCTGGATATCTCATCACCTTAGTGTAATATTTATTCTCAGTGTTTGGAGCAATCGCACCATCTATAACCTCGGCAAGATCAGGAACATGCATCCTAATCCCTACCCACTTTGTCTCTAGCTGATTCGCTTCCACAGTCCAGTACTTCCGTGTATATTTCAGAGGGAAATTCTCTGCAAAATAATCGCCATACTGTAGCCGTAACCACTCTTCATAATTTTTACACTCTGAAGGACGCCCATCAGCTCTTGTTGCAAAGCTCTTGATGACTTCAACCTTCTCTGCTGTGCTCAATGGAAATAAATTGTTCTGAACTGGATGACGTAACCATGTCCCCTTGTAGTAATTTGAAGACTCTGGTGGATGACTGATGTAGGAATTTCTCAGAAAGATATCATTCACATCAATATTTTCTGAAAAAGAAAAATGAACAAATTTATCAAAACGGAAATCACCAAGATTAAAACAGCCACAAAGACCGCCCCAATCGGAGTCTTTCTCGTAAATAACAGAGGAAATTTTATTTTTTTTCAGGAAAAAAGAGGCGCCTAACCCGGCAGGGCCAGCCCCAAGTATAACGCAACTCAATCCACACCCCTTGATTTCTCGATAAATTCTGCCAACGCAAGCTTCCAGCTTCGCATCACAGAGAGATTCTCCAGCTCTAATCTGAAATTCTTCGCAGATTCATTCCAGCTCACAGGAGCCTTCCGGACAAACATCTCAGGAGTCCCTGCCTCCACGCGAGAATTCACCCCGGATAGGCGAATTATCTCCTTTACATACTCATATCTTGTGGCAGTTCCCTCGCCCACAACGTTGTAGACCCCAATGCAATTATTCTCCAGCAAAACAAAAAGCTGCTTAACAAGGTCGCAGACATAGGTTGGATTGCCTTTTTGACCTGGATCTGAATACAGGAGCGGGTTCTTTTTAGCCTCATCAATGCGAGCCTTGATGAAATTTTTCTTAATCTGCTCATTTCCACCAAACAGCCAGCCAATTCTCACTATAAGAAAGTTATTCACATGTGAGTGAACAGCCCTCTCTGCGAGGAATTTAGTTTTATGATGAATACTTAGTGGTTCAGGATTATCTAGCTCAGAGTACTCTTTCTCAAAATAATCGCCATAGATTCCTGTGCTTGAAATATAGACAAACTTGATATTTCGCCCCATACAGGCCTTCAATAGATTAATTGTTCCAGTTACGTTTATTCTGAATGCCTGATCTGGATGCTCTTCACAATAATCAACATTGGTCAATGCTGCACAGTGAATAACCAAGTCTGGCGAAATTTCCTCTACAACCTTAGCAACAGCAGCTGAATCTGTGATATCAAGGGTATCTATATCATAGCCAAAAATCTCAAAATTACTTGGAGCTTCTAACTTTATTGTCGAGCCAAGAAGCCCGTAAACACCTGTAACTAGAACTTTCATTTTTACCACCTATAAGGAATTTCTTCTGTTTCAAGAGGCAATATGTCTGCCTCTGCAGGGTCGTGCTCTATAGATGCGCAATTCTGAAGAAGGTTAAGACCTTCACTTCGCCCGCAAAAACTCATCCACACTCCTGGAGGAACAGTTAGCCTCTGATAATTAGAGTCGGAAGAAAGGACAATTTCTTGAATATTTCCTGACGTAGCTCCCTCTCTTGAGTCGTATAAGACAAATTTAACCTCACCAACAGGGACTACCAGGTTCAGAACCATCTTGTTGTGGCGTTTCCACCCTTTGATACAATCCTTCTTCACTCCAGAGAAATAGACCTCGCCAAAGCCTGCATAGCCGTCAGAGGACTTTTTCATAGCGTGATAGACAAATCCAGTATCTTGAATTATCTGTTTTAACGGGGTCAAAATTACCCCATCAATCGATGTTCCTTTTTCCATATCAACCTCAAACTATTGCCCAAGGTAATCTCTTCGAAATTGCCTTCTCTTGATAAGCCTGGATCTGTGCAGCTGTTAATTTTGAAACATCTGTACTCTCTTTGTAAAATTTATAGTACCAGGTACTTGTAAACTCTGCGACATCCTCATAATCAAGAACTGGAATCCATTTTAAGAAAAACAAGGCCTTATCACAATTCAATTTAAGCAATCCTGCCTCATGAAAAGGCTTATGATCTGTAACCTCGAAGGCTTTAGACGAATCTGAGAAATTCCAATACTTGCTTAAATCTTTAAGCAGCATCAATACAGTGTGGTTAACCTTAGAATCTGGTCCAAAATTAAAACTCTCTCCATGCAAGGATTTATCCTCATGGAGTCTCCATGCAAGATGCAAATATCCACTAAGAGGCTCTAGGACGTGTTGCCATGGTCTAGTAGCATCAGGACATCGAATTTCAACCTTGTTGCCCTTATCCCAGGCTCTCATACAATCAGGAACAATTCTATCAAGAGCCCAATCACCACCACCAATAACATTTCCTGCGCGAGCTGAAGCAAGTCGAACATTTGATTTTTCATTATTAAAAAATGAGTGAAAATATGACTTAAAGACCAACTCAGCAGCACCTTTCGAACCACTATAGATATCTTTTCCACCCATTGCATCAGTTTCTTTGTATCCCCACACCCACTCAACATTGTCATAACACTTATCACTTGTAATGACAATTGCAGTACACTCATGATTTGAAACCCGCAAAGCTTCAAGAATATTCACTGTACCCATAACATTTGACTCAAAGGTCTCAGTTGGATTTGTATACGAGTATGAAACAATTGGCTGTGCTGCAAGATGAAAGACAAAATCAGGCTTTAACGAACAAACCAAATCAGTAAGCTGTTGAAGATCTCTGACATCCTCTCTGTAATCATCTATCAACGAAGCAAGTTTAGCCTCTTCGAAAAGAGATGGGCTAGATGGAACATCTTTCGAATAACCAGTAACCTTTGCGCCTAATTGTGTCAACCAAAGAGTAAGCCATGACCCCTTGAATCCTGTATGTCCTGTAACAAGAACTTTTTTTCCTTCAAATATATTATTAAAAAATTTCATTTATTCCCCCAGATTATCCATGGAGCCTTTTTCGATTCAATCATCTCTGTAAGCATAATCTTATCTCGTAGCGTATCCATTGGTTGCCAGAACCCGTTGTGTTTGAACGCTGCTAACTGGTTCTCCGCAGCAAGCCTCTCAAGTGGCTCCTTCTCAAATGTAGTAGCATCACCATCGATATAATCAAAAATCTCAGGTTCAAGAACAAAAAATCCCCCGTTAACCCAAGCCCCATCACCTTTAGGCTTCTCTTTGAAAGATTTAACAAGACTATCTCCATCAATGTTTAGCGCTCCAAATCTTCCAGAAGGTTGCACTGCTGTCATTGTCGCAATCTTGCCACTTTCTTTGTGAAATTTAAGCAGAGCTTCAAGATCTACATCTCCGACCCCGTCGCCATATGTCATAAAAAAAGTCTCATTTCCTACATATTCTTTAATTCTCTTGATTCGCCCACCAGTCATAGTATTCAAACCAGTATCAACGATAGAAATCTTCCAAGACTCAGCCTTACTGTCTCTGAACTCTATATTATTAGACTTCATATCAACAACTAAATCAGAATTATGCATGTAGTAGTGATAAAAATACTCTTTTATAAAATAAGCCTTATAGCCAGCACAGATGATAAACTCATCATGTCCAAACTGAGTGTAATATTTCATAATATGCCAAAGAACTGGCTTGTCTGCTATGTCGATCATAGGTTTTGGCTTCATCATCGACTCTTCAGAGATTCTCGTGCCAAACCCTCCAGCTAATAATACTGTCTTCATAAATTGCTCCTTGTCTTAGGAAAAAGTTCGCTGTTCAATCTTTGAACTCGCCCTAGTAATATTTAACTTAGCAGTTGTCAGAACTGCACCAACAAAGCATGCAACATGAATAGCAGGAATGATTACATATCGCCAACGATTGTCTCGTAATCGAGAAGAAAGGTGTGGCAACCTATTTGTCTCAAAAAAATAGAACTGCTTTAAATAATTCTTAGCCCCAGCAGCCTTTATAATCGCAACAGAGACCTTATAATAGTTCTTCAAGCCTTGCCAATAACCATCTTTGTCTCCCTTCGTTGCACAAAAGAGATCATCAAAATAGTAATTGTAACACCTCTTTTCATTATCCATGAAATACATATTAAGCTTAATATCAAAAAGATATCCATCAAACCCAGTAAAATCAATGCTTAGAAAATCCTTTTTATAAAAAACCTTCTCGCCACTCATGAATCTAGTACAATCTGTCCAACCATAAATTCGAGACATCCTATCTCCAGCCCTATCAGAGAGGACAAGGTCATACCCCTCATCTACAACCTTAACAACCATCTTATCAATATGTCTATGCTGCAAGTTTCTCAAGTCTGCATCCAAGAGAACAACAACATCACCTTTTGCTAGATTAATTCCTTTTCGAACTGAACCAGATTTTCCAAGATTAACCTCATTTGTAACAACAGTTACATTCGAGTATCTAGAAGCAACCTCCGCAGTCCTATCAGTCGAACAATTATCCATGACAATTATCTCACAAAATCCAGGATAATCATTTATTGCCTCTAAAACATAAGGCAAAAATCTTTCTTCATTGTAAGCTGGTATAACGCAAGATACCGAATGCTTCCCCATTAATTCCTTCTTGATCATTGTAAATCTCCTATAAGTAAAATATAAATCAAGTTACTAATATTAAGTATCACAGAAAGAAAAAGCTTCCTCAAATTTTTGGATTATAATTTCTTCAAATAATAATTAATATTAGCCTAAAAATTACACAAATAATTTTATTTGTCCGTATATTTTTTAGTAAATATAATATCTATCATAAGAAAAGTCAAATGTCAAGAAAAATTTTCGGTTTTTATAAATATTTATTTCGCAAATCGTTATACTATGAGAATTTTTAATCTAAGAGACCGGATAATTTAATGATTACAATAGAGGATAGAAAATGTGTAAAAAAAAGCTACCCACCAACAATGATGAATAGCTTTCGAATTATTTAGCTAGTCGCTTATTTATAGCAGCAGCAGCCTCTCTGCCCTGCCCCATCGCAAGGATGACAGTAGCTGCACCTGAGACAATGTCTCCACCAGCATAGATATTCTTAATAGAGGTTTCAAAGCTCTCATCAACCTCGATATTCCCCCACTTATTTGTTACAAGCTCCGAGGTTGTCTGCTTGATCAAAGGATTAGAGACATTACCAACTGCGATGATAACAGTATCCATCGGCATCGTAGAGTTCTCGCCAGGAATAAGCTCTGGACGTCTTCGCCCCTGCTCATCTGGCTCTCCCTCTTTGTAATGCGAGAGTACAACCTCACAAACTCGAGAATCAGCATCACCCTTAATCTCTTTTATATTTCTAAGGAAATGAAAAACTATCTGCTCTTGCTTCGCATGATGAACCTCTTCGATTCGAGCAGGCATATCACTCTCATTTCTTCGATAAATTACATGAACCTCTTGCGCACCTAGACGCTTAGCCATTCTCGCAGCATCCATAGCAACATTTCCACCACCAACAACCGCAACTCGCTTAGACTGGTAGATCGGAGTTTCAGCTTCACCTCGAGCATAGGCCTTCATCAGATTAGATCTTGTCAAATACTCATTCGCAGAGAATACCCCGACGAGATTTTCTCCTGGAATATTCAAGAAATTAGGAAGCCCAGCACCAGTTCCAACAAAGACAGCATCAAAACCATCTTGATCGATCAAATCCTTTAACTTTCGTGTTCTACCAACAAGAAAATTCAATCGAATCTCAACCCCCATCTTTCTGAGAGTATTAATCTCCTCTTCTACAATTGCCTTCGGCAGTCTAAACTCGGGAATACCATAGACAAGAACCCCGCCTGGCTTGTGAAATGCCTCAAACATCACCACCTCGTGTCCTGCCTTTCGGCAATCCGCAGCAGCAGAGATACTTGCAGGACCTGTCCCAACGATTGCGACCTTTTTCCCTGTTGCCTTAGCTATATTTGGGATAGAAGAATTTCCTTGAGCCCTATCATAATCAGCAACAAAACGCTCAATCCTTCCGATACCAACAGATTTCTCAACATCTTTAAGCGATTTCCCAACAGTACAATACATCTGACACTGCTTCTCTTGCGGACAAACCCTACCACAAATTGCAGGAAGAAGACTTGACTCTCTTATAATCTCAATAGATTTTGCAAAGTCACCTACTTCGGCAGCCTTAACAAAACCAGGAATATCAATGCTCACAGGACAACCCTTCACACAAGGGGCATTTTTACAATCTAAACACCTGCTCGCTTCGGCCATAACCTGCTCTGCAGTGAAACCGCACGCAACCTCTTCCATATTTGTAATCCTAACAAGAGGATCCTGCTCCGGCATCATCTGTGGCGCAATCGCCAACCTTTCCTTCGTTGTCAAAGTTTTTACATCACTCATAATTAACCCCTTGTCAAACCTATTCTACACTTGTGAGTAGATTCCTGCTCATGCGAAGTATAAGCCCTATTTCGTGCCATTAAATTATCAAAATCAACCTTGTGTCCATCAAACTCTGGTCCATCGACGCATACAAACTTAGTCTCACCACCAACACTAACTCGACAACCACCACACATCCCAGTTCCATCAACCATAATAGAGTTCAAAGAGACAACAGTATGAACACCAAAAGGTCTAGTAGTCTCAGCACAGAACTTCATCATAATCGGCGGTCCAATAACAACCACCATATCTGGTTTATCATTCTCACAAGCCTCTTTTAGTGGCTGAGTAACAAGAGCTTTAATACCATATGAACCATCATCAGTGCAGACAATCACCTTATCAGAGTGGTTGGCAACCTTCTCTTCCATGATTAACAACTCTTTATTTCTAGCACCAATAATACTAGTAACCTCATTCCCAGCCGCCTTTAAAGCCTTAATAATTGGAAAAAGAGGCGCAACACCAATACCACCGCCAACACAGACAACCTTACCAAATTTCTCAATATGTGTCGGAGTCCCTAATGGGCCAAGAACATTCTCAAGCTTATCTCCAACCTTTTTCTGTGCCAACTTCATCGTAGTAGTGCCCACAGCCTGGAACACAATAGTAATTGTCCCGTTTTCCTCATCAGAATCCGCAATAGTCAGAGGAATCCTCTCGCCAAAATCAGAATCAATCTGGATGATCAAGAACTGCCCAGCCTTCCGTTCACGGCAAATATCCTTTGCCTCAAATGTCATCTCAAAGACATTTTCTGACAGCTGCTTTACATCAGTTATTTTATTCATTTTTATATTCTCCTAAATTATTTGTAAAAAATTATAAACTCATCATTTCCACTTTGCTGTGCATTCTTAAAGAAAAAAGTGGTTAGATTCTGATCAAAAAAGAACCCACTCGAATATTTTTCAAAAGACCTATCATTACTCCACACCGGATACCCTCTCATGCTTGTATGGCTATAACTACTTAGCCCTGAAACTGCAAAAAGATAAGTACTGCCAACATTTTTAGTAAACTTAGACTTAATAATAAGCCGATTTAAATTCTCTTCACGCCCATCTGCATGAGTATGAGCAACCTTATCCGAGGATACCTCAAAGACTTTAGCTGCATGGAAAAACTTAATAACCTTCCCATCATGAGTAGTAAAACTCTGATAGTGAGGATAATTTTCTCCATTCTTAAAATAAAAGAAAAAATCCTCTGGCCCGATATACCTACTATTAGAATCAGCAAGACTAATTCTAAGAGCACCATCATTTCTAGCATACTTTGCAGCAGAAATAAATAAATTCTGCCCAATCTTAACCAGATTAGAAGTCCCCAACTCCTTACCGACAAGAATTAACGCCTTTGAAGCCTTAATACCAAGAACAGGACTATAAACATCGTTGTAAGAGATTAAAAAACTATCATCGTACTGATAGATATTTGAAAGAACAGTATTAGAAAGAATTCTAAGTGTTTCAGAATACTGGTCACATTTAACTTCCTGATATTCACAATAATTTACAATATTTAAAATAATACCAACAGCAATCTCTGGATTAACAACAGAAGAGGATAAAATCTTTTTTACACCCATAGTGATCGAATTCAAAAATTTTACCTGTCCAAAGTAATCTAATTTTACTAAGAAATAAGGATCTTCAGCAAGAAAAGAGAAATCCTGAGAGTTTAATAGAGCCTCTGACTTTGAAACCTTCTGAGAGATCTCATCTTTTTCATTTATAAAGCTATCACGAATATTCCCAAAAAACACAGAAGCTGGGAAATTCACAAAATTCTCTTTTATAGCAGCAGTCTTAACCTGAGGCAATGGATAAGAGAGGCTCTCATCTGCAAACTTCATGCTTGAGAACATTGTCGCAAGCTCTGCAGTGAAATCATAGCTTCCAGAATTTACATTTTTCCAACCACGACTCTCAGAATACCGACCCCGAGACAAAGAACTATAGACAAGACTCTCATATTTTTCATATGCCTTCTTGTAATCCTCATCTGAAACAACACCATTAGTAATTAGAGTCAAGAAAAATTCCGAGTCAGCAGAAAAAACCTTCTGTTTTTTTATCGAAAACTTAGCCTTTCCATTACGCAAACTAACCCTCAACTTATCCTCATCAGAAAGAAAGACATCTCCAGGTTGCAAAAAGATAGTATAAGCCTCATTTTTTTGTGGAGAAAGAAGAACCTTAAGCCCCTTCTGACTCTTAAGCTTTGATCCATCCTGAGCAAAAAAAGGAAAAACAACAGCAGAAACATCAGAACTAGCCTCTATATAGACATCTGTAACCTCGTTCGAGACTGATTTGAAGACAAACTTAGTATTATCATCAAACAAAACTGAAACCTGCCCCTTTGCCTCTTCAGAATCTGAAAGACCTTGAATCTCAGCCTTGACAGGGGAAGCAGACTCTATCACAAGAGGATTATCATTATTAAAAGCAAAAGAAAAGCCCTTGTTAGTCAACGATAGTGTTTTTAGCTTTTTACCACTACCGTAATATGTCCCGCTTACTGAAATATCTTTTATCTCTTTTGAGTAGACCTCATAGTCCTGTCCTGAAAAATATAAAGACACGAACAAAGAGATAAAACCGATATGAATTAAAGGAATAAAGTAAAACCAAATTTTAATCTTAGTTTTCATTAATATGCTCCAAGTTTTTTATCTATTTTATCAAGCGATATGCAAATATGCAACCTTGCTTAAATTTAAATCTAAAGATATATTATAAAAATAAAGTTTTTTGGAGAAATAAATGACAATAACTCACGAATCAGATACCGAGACAAGAATAGAGCTTAAAGATGGAAGAAAAATCATCCTTATTGGAACAGCGCATATCTCAGAAGAGAGTGTTACAGAAGTAAGAGAAAAGATTGCTAGCGAAAAACCAGACCGAGTTTGCATCGAATTAGATGAGGCTAGATATAAATCAATAACCGAGGGAAAGAAGTGGAGCGACATGAATATAGCAAAGGTGCTAAAGGAGAGAAAGGGGTTCCTCCTTCTCACCAACCTTGTTCTAAGTTCATTCCAAAAAAAGCTAGGCCTTGACCTTGGAACAAAACCTGGCGATGAGATGCTTGCTGCGATAACAACCTGCAAAGAGCTAGAAATCCCCTTCGATCTTGCCGACCGTGATATAACAATCACACTAAAGAGAGCTTGGGCAAAATCCAATTTCTGGAATAAAAACAAACTGCTTTCAGCACTTTTTGCCTCAGCATTTACTAAAGAGAAACTTTCCGAAGAAGATATCGAAGAATTAAAGAAGAAAAACGCACTCTCAAACATGATGGAAGAACTTGCTAAAGAGCTACCATCTGTGAAAGAGGTTCTAATCGATGAAAGAGATAGATTCCTTGCGTCAAAGATTTATGATGCACAAGGCAAGACAATCATGGCAGTAATCGGCGCAGGACATGCCCCTGGAATATGTGAACATCTTGAAAAACTTTCAGAAGAAGATTCAAGCTCAGATATCTCTGATATAAATTTTATACCTAAGACAGGCTTTGTAAGAAAAGCAATGCCATGGCTAGTCTCGACACTTGTTGTAGGGCTCTTCGCGTACATGGGAATTGCTCGAGGTGTAGATCAGATGCTAGAGAACATGGCTTGGTGGGCAATCTTCCAAGCAGGATTCAGCTTTATCGGAGCAAGCCTAGCACTAGCACATCCGCTCTCAATCCTAGCTGGAACCCTCTCCGCTCCGTTTGTCTCCCTCGTACCAATAATAGGCGCAGGCCTTGTTGCCGGACTTGTCGAATCCGCAGTGCGCAAGCCAAATGTCGGAGATTTCGAAAGATTACCAAACGACGCTCTTACATTCAGAGGGTTTTATAAGAATAAAGTAACAAGAATACTCTTGGTATTTTTCTACACAAATTTCGCAAGCATCATTGCGAAGTTTATACTCTTTAAATTCCTGATCGATTTACTACCTAAGATTTAGTATTAAAGATCTTCGCAATAGATTCTTTTATATTTTTTAAGGGAAAAATCTTAATCTTATCAGAGGCTGCTAATTTCTGGTTATCCTGCTGAGCTGCAAAGACAGTTTGGAATCCAGACTCACTAGCAGCCTTTAATCTTTTCTGCAGAAAAGGAATAGGCATAATCTCTCCAGCAAGAGAGACCTCACCGAGGAACGCAGTAAAAGAGGGCAAAGGCACCCCAGTACGAGCAGAATACAAGGCAACCGCGATAGCCAAATCCGACGCAAACTCATTCACCCGCAATCCACCTGCAACCTTAACATAGATATCTTGCGATGAAAAACAGACCCCAAGCTGCTTCTCCAACACCGCAGCAATACGTGAAATCCGCTTCGAATCGATCTTATCAGAGAAAGTCCGCGACAACGAACTTTGCGCCGAGACCGTGAGAGCCTGAATCTCGATAGCAAATGCCCGAGACCCCTCCACCACCAAAGTCTGCGCGCACCCGGCTGGCAACTCTCCCTCGCGGCGATGAAGAAACAGCGCCGATGGGTTCTCAATCGGCAAGAGCCCTTTCTCACTCATGCGAAACAACCCAATCTCATCAATCGAACCAAACCGATTCTTGACAGCGCGCAATACCCGGATATCGTTATCAGCCTGCTCAAAATATATTACCGTATCCACCATATGCTCAGCTGTCTTTGGCCCAGCAATCACACCCTCTTTTGTTACATGTGCAGTAAAGAAAACCGAAGCCTTCACAGAAGATGCAACATTAAGCACCTCGTACGTGGCAAACTTAATCTGATTAGGCGAGCCAGGAATTACCCCAGCATCACGAGTGAGAACAGTCTGAACAGAATCCACAATAACAATCCTCGGCCTTAATCTCGAAATCTCTGCTGAAATCAAATCCATACTAGAAGTAGCGAGAATTGAAAGATTTTTGCCACTAATACCCAGCCGATTAGCCCTAGCCTTAATCTGATTTGCAGACTCCTCACCAGAAACATAGAGAACAGAATGATTTAACCCATACAGAGAAGCAACCTGCAACATCAACGTAGACTTACCTATACCAGGTTCGCCCCCAATAAGAATCCCAGACTCCTCAACAAGACCACCTCCGAGAACCCGGTCAAACTCCGACAGCGAAGTCTCAAGCCTCGCCCCCTCGCCGACCGAAATATCATCAAGAAGCCTTGACTTCTCCTCATCTCCAAGACCAGAGAGAACAAGCTTTTTCTGCTCTGGAAGAACCTCAACAAAACTATTCCACGAAGAACAATTTGGACATCGACCAATCCATTTTGGCTCTGTATGAGAACACTCAGAACACTGAAAAACACTCTTATTCTTTGCCATAATCACCTCAAATTTGCAAATTTTATAAATAGATATTATATTCTTTATATATGAAAAAAAAGTTATTGATTACATTTATTATTGTTATAAATATTATTTCATTCAGCTGTGTGACAATTCTAAATTTCCACAAACATTCCTTAATTCTATATGCAGTATACACAATAATAGTGATAATCACACTCATTCTATCATCCATTTTTATAAAAAAATTCCAAAATATAGAAGCAGTACTAAAACGCTGCCCCGGAGCCCTCTACATCCTCGATGCAAACAATATTGAGAAAGTCGAATTCATCAGCAACTCCGTGATGGAATTATCTGGTCATGACTCAACTTTTTTTCATAAAAAAAACTCAAACTTCACCAATCTATTCTCTCAACCTGAGAGAGATGACATCGATAGAAAAATCCTCTCCTCAATCGCCAACCACGATGAATTCTTCTGCATTTCGGCACAAGGGTTAAAAAAAGATGGCTCAACCTTCGCGCTCGAGAATGTAGGACATATTGTAAAACTCAAAAATGGAAAGACCAAGATAATCGGAATCCTCGAAGATGCAAGCGAAAAGATAAACTACACCGAAGAGATAGAACGACAGATCAAAGAGAAGGACATCCTGCTCAAAGAGATCCACCACAGGGTCAAGAACAACCTCGCAATGATATCAAGCCTGATAAATCTTCAAATTGAGACAGTAAAGACTAAGTCGGCAAAAGAGGCTCTCGATACATTTCGTAGTAGGGTAACATCGATACTGCTTGTTCATCAAAAACTCTACAAAGAGAGAGGAGCAACAGCTGTCAACACCGAGGAGTACTTCACAGACCTCGCAGACAACCTAATCTATTCGCTAAGCCCAGACAGAAAGATTAAGTTTTTTTCTGAGATAGAAAAAAAAATCAAGCTAGACATAGACAGGGCTATCCCTCTCGGAATGATAGCATCTGAAATTCTGACAAACTCACTAAAACACGCCTTTGACGAGGACAAAAAAGGGATAATCAAGCTTAACTTTTGCAAAAGTTCTGAGAACTTCACATTAAAGATCTCCGACAATGGCAAAGGGTTCCCAGAAGACCTTCACACAAGCAAGAACGACTCATTAGGTCTTCAGTTAATAGAGATCCTCTCTAACCAGCTCAACGGCTCCGTCTCTTTTTCCCACTCCGATGGATGGAATCTTGTCGAACTCTGCTTCCCTGTCTTTGTTGAGGATGCGAATTTTCACCTAGAAGAGTCCCAGCCAAGTCCATACGGCCAGCATGTTTGAGCGCAAGAATAACCTTTGAGCGATTCTCTGGCTTGTGAAAATGCAACAACGCCTTCTGCAAACCCTTCTCTGAATTTGCCTTCGGGACATGAATAGGATTCATTGTAAAAGGATCAATCTCAGTGTAGTACATACAAGTCGAAACCGATCCTGGGGTGGGGTAAAAATCCTGAACCTGATCTGGAATAAACTTAGATCGCTTAAGCTCGAGAGCTAAATCTATCGCGTCGTGGAGATCTGCGCCTGGATGGGCAGAGATGTAATAAGGAACAAGAAATTGTTTCTTCCCAAGCTGACTGTTTATCTCATCAAACCTTGATTGAAATTTTTTATATACTGAAGATTTTGGTTTTCCCATAAAGGCAAGTACCTTATCTGAATTATGTTCCGGAGCAACCTTCAGCTGCCCACTGACATGATGTTCGCACAACTCTCTGAAGAACTCCTCATCAGAATCCTCCACAAGATAATCAAACCTAATCCCAGAACGAATAAAAACCTTCTTAACTCCCGGAATCTTTCGAATTTTACGTAATAAATCCAGATACTCGCTATGATCTACAATCATATTTTTGCATATCTGCGGTGCAAGACAACGCCGATCAAGACAAGCTCCCTTCTCTCCCATCTTCTCACAAGGATTCTTGCGAAAATTTGCAGTAGGACCACCGACATCATGAATAATCCCCTTGAAATCAGGATCTTTTGTAAGCCTTCTCACCTCAGCAAGAATAGATTCGTGCGACCGCGCAGAAATATGTCGCCCCTGATGAAAGGTCAGAGCACAGAAATTACATGACCCAAAGCACCCTCGCGAGGAGGTAATGCTAAACTTAACCTCACGTAACCCAGTAATCTCCTCTGAGTAACAATCTCCCTGCCGCCCGGTAAATGGCAGCTCATAGACCTTATCCATCTCCGCCGTAGACAATGGCATCTGCGGGGGATTCTGCAAGACAAATCTCTCCCCACAAGGCTCAACAAGCGACAAGGCTGTAATTGGATCAGTATTCCGATACTGAACCATCACCGATTCAGCATAAAGCCTCTTTGACTCTGGAGAATTGACACTAATATCTTCAAAAGATGGTAGAACAACCGCATCCTCAGGAACCTCCTTGACTGTATGAACAGTCCCACGGATGAAATTCAAATTGACCGACTCCCCAGTCTCCCGCGCAGCCTTGAACCGCAAGCAGATCTCCTTGACAGCCTTCTCACCCATCCCATATATCAGCAAATCTGCTTTAGAATCAAGCAGTACCGACTTGCGCACCTTATCCTGCCAATAATCATAATGAGACAACCTTCGCAGCGACGCCTCAAGCCCGCCAAGAATAACTGGAACCCCCTTGAAGACCTGCCGTGCTAGATTAGCATACGCGATCGATGCCCTGTCAGGCCTCTGACCAACTGCTCCACCAGGAGAATACGCATCTTCGCGCCTCAACTTCCTCGACGAAGTGTAATGGTTCACCATAGAATCAATATTCCCTGCTGTGACAAGGACTGCACAACGCGGCGGCTCCTCATCTGCGAGCAAGGCTGGATTCCGCCAATCAGGCTGTGCAATAATCTTCACAGAAAAATCCAAAGATTGAATATAACGAGCAATTATTGCTGCCCCAAAAGAGTGATGGTCGACAAACCCATCTCCAGTTATAAGAGTAAAATCAGGTGTCGAAGAGGAGTTATTTGATTTACAAGGGAAAAAGAATGTCTCATTCATAGATATCTAAGATAATATAATTTTCTAAAAAAAATAACCTCACATGTCAAGAAAATAGACTTTTGAGAAAGAAAATAAAATTTTAATAATCTATCCACCCAGATGAAGCCCCGCATCGGTGTAGATAGTCTGTCCGGTAATACGTGGGCTTTGAAGAAGTAACAGAACAGAAGAGAGAGTATCTTCAAGCGCATGAATATCTTTCAATAGGCTCAGACTCTTTATAACCTCGGGATCTTCATTTTTATTCTGCGGATTTGCCAAGATAAGACCAGGCGCAACCGCATTTACACGAACCACAGGCGCAAGCTCAATAGCCAATAAATTCGTGAGCTCAAACAACATTTTTTTGCTCAAATCATATGAAAAATACCCCTTAACCTTCTGTTTGTGGCGAGCATCAATCATATTTACAACAGATTTTGCAGAATCCAACCTGGAAAATGCCCGAGCAAGATACATCGGCGCAAAGGCATTGATATTCAGCGACTCATAAAGCTTATCACAAGAGAGAGAGCTAAACTCATCAGGCGAGTAGATTGAAGCAGAATTGATCAGATGAGCAATGGGGAGAGACTCAACTTTTTTATTTGAAAAAAACCCATCAATCCCCTTAATATCAGAGAAGTCGTACTCAACAGCAGCAGCCTCAACACCAAGAGCTTTCAACTCAGAGAGAAGAGAGAGGGCCTGCCTCTCCGAACTTCTGTAATGAACAAGAATGTTATAGCCTTTTTTCCCAAGAAAAAGAGCAATCTCTCGCCCAACACGCTTCCCAGCACCTGTGATAAGAACCCACTCGCCCACTAAGGCCTCCTACTCAAAGACAATAGTCTTATTCTTATGAACATGCAATTTATGCTCGAGATGCAACTGAACCGCCTTTGACAGAACAATCTTCTCGAGATTTTTACCCTTCAACACAAGATCCTCAATGGAATCCTTGTGGGTTATATTAACTACATCCTGAGCAATAATCGGACCTTGATCTAAATCTTCAGTTACATAATGGCTAGTTGTTCCAATCAGCTTTACACCCTTCTCAAAGGCCTGGTGATACGGCTTAGCGCCAACAAATGCAGGCAAGAAAGAGTGATGGATATTTATAATCTGGTTACGATATTTCTTGACAAATTCTGGCGACAAAATCTGCATATACCGCGCAAGAACAATCAGATCTGCGCCACAGTTCTCTAAGACCTCGAACTCTCGAGCCTCAGCCTCCTGTTTGTTAGCCTGACTCTTCTTTATAACAGTAAACGGTACACCGAAAAACTCCGCCATAGGACGAGAATCCTCATGATTGCTGACAATCTGCACAATCTCAGCATCTATCTCACCCTCTTTGTGCCGCCACAACAGCTCAAGCAGGCAGTGATCCAACTTAGAGACAAATATTGCAATCTTTGCCTTTTCTGTAGAAAAGTGAATCTGCCAATTCATTTTAAACTTCGTAGCAATAGGCTCGAACGCTGAGCGAATCTTATCAATAGGAATCTGGAATTTTGCTAGATCCCACTCAATTCTCATAAAAAAAGTATTAGTATGAACATCCTGATGCTGGTTAGAGTATAAGATGTTTCCATCATATGTTGAAATAAAATGCGAAATCTCAGCAACAATGCCTTTTACATCTTCGCAAGACAAAAGTAATATAGCAGTCTCTCTTTTTTTCATATCTCCCTCGTAGATTATTTCTGTGGATAATTTAAGTTATCATCTGTAAGCTTGTAAAGCACTTCGTTTAAAAACTTATCAGACTCCCATTTTGCCATTGCCAGATTGTGCTCTAGACAATTGCCACAATCTTCAGGCTCAGTTCCAGGAACTGCTCCAACATAATCTCTGATAAACTCGAACATTCTAGTAACCAATTGAACAATCTCTGCCGACTCAAGGTCTCCTCTTAATAAAAGATAATTACCAGTTCGACACCCCATAGGACCAAAATAGATAATCCTAGCCTTCCACTCAGGATCATTTCTAAGAAAAGTCGCACCCAAATGCTCAATTGTGTGAAGAGGTGCCATATCCATGACAGGTTCACGATTAGGCTCCTTCATCCTTATGTCAAAAGTAGTAACAACCTCCGAACCCACACTATCCTTTCGTGAGACATAGAGACCTCGAAGTAATTTATTGTGATCTATTGTAAAACTTGGTATTTTTTCCATAAAAACCTCTCAATTTAGTATAGTATACATCAATTTTTTTTTAAAGGCTAGAAGATCTTTTTTCCTAGCTAGAAAACAAAAAAAACACCCCACTTAAAGCAGGGTGCCCGAAAGAAAGATATATGAAATTATCTCGATCTTGCTTCGTTAACCTTCATTGGTCTTCCCAAGAAATCCGCATTGTTCAACGCCTCAATAGCGTCCAAAGCTTCATTATCATTTGTCATTACAACAAAACCAAAACCTTTAGATCGATTTGTATCTCTGTCAATGATAATCTTTGCACTCTCAACAGCTCCGTACTGTGCGAAAGCTGATTCAAGTTGCTCGTTTGTGGCATTATAAGCAATATTGCCTACATAAATGTTCATAAAAACTCCGAAAATTGTAAATTTAGAATTAAATTAGAAACTAACTTACCTCTATGCGATAATGATAATCTAATAAATACATATTTACAACTAAATTTTCGCAAAATTTTAGAATATTTTTTAAAATTTTCTTCTTGCAGTCAACAAATCAAAGGCCTCTTGAATCTCAAGATAACGCCGCTTAGCAACCTCTCGAAAGTCATCTGATACGCCCTGAGAAGATAATGCATCTGGATGATATTTTTTAACTAGCTTTCGATAAGCCTTCTTTAACTCTTCGTCAGAGCAACCTTTTTCACAAGCAAGAATCTTGTAAGCCTGCTGCTCTGAAAGAGAACTTGTACTCGAAGCATGTGATTGCCGATATTGCTGCTGCCTTGAAGAACCATCTGCATTGACATATCTTTCTTTCACAGAGAAGTAAAAAGAATCTGCAAACCCAAGGATTGCGCAGATATTCCTTATCATCCTCTCTTCAGTGCTTAAAAAAGAACCATCAGCAGCTGCAACTGCGACAAGGATATCAATAAGCAACTCCCTGACCTGAGGCTTAGACGAAAGCTCAGCTCGCAGTTGCATAGCGATATCCTCCGCACTCTCGTGAGATCTCGCAGCCTGGTGAACAATCGCCATAGCATAATTCTTACGAACTGGGTCTAGTCGGAAATTTCTATCAATAAATTGATTTATCACAGCAACTTCTTGCTGCGAGATAGAGCCATCAGCTGAAGCAACCTTTCCAATTAACGAGAACAAGCCAGAAAAGAAGACGACCTCGGAGCGATTACCTCCGATATTGGTAAAGAATTTTTTTCGTGTTTTCTTATCATCAGCAACATAATGACCTGCAGTAGCCCCAAGGATTGCTCCGAGCGGGCCACCTAAGAAAAAGCCCAGAACGCCACCGATAATTTTTCCTAATACTGCCATAATTACATCTTATCTATCAACATAGAACACTTTCCCGAAGGGATAGGCAATGTCTTTTTCTTTTTCTCATCAAGAATATGAATTGTAAAGTAGTAGAGCTTATCAGATTCAAGGCGAATCTCCCAACCACGACCACTCTTATTGCTTAATATAGTAATCATATTTCTCTTCAACTCTAAATTCTCAATACCCATGATCTCAAGGGTTGGCATAACCCACTCTACCGTCTTCTTAGGAAGGCTAATATACAGACCAAGAATGTTTTCAATCATCAAGGTAATAGTACTAAGACCAATATGTGCTACTGCCCTCTTCCTCGGAAAATTTGGAAGAGTAGAATCGCTTGATTTACCTTCACCCGAAGGAAGATAAGCCTCAAAGACATCTCCGCCAGATTCGGAGTGATGCAAAGTATCAAGAACAAAATACAAATGCCTTATAGCACATTCACGAGCAAACTCATTTTCCTTGAATTTCTCAAGCCCTTTGATTACAACAAAGGTTAATGCTGGAAATACTGACCCACAGAAACCCTCCCCATCTTCGGAGAACTCCTTCTCACAAACAGCAAGCGAGGGAAAAGGATGATCTGTTCCAAAATAATTAGGATCCTTGAGATAATCTACCATGATAGAAATTCTATCCTCGTTAGGAATCTCTGCTAGAAAAACCCAATATGAAGAAAGTGTCATAACCTCTACCTGATTAAAATCTTTATCTAAATCAAAGTAGAACTGCCGAGAATCAGACCACATCTTCTCATTTATACGAGTCTTAATTCCGAAATAGTGCTTCTTGTATTTAAAGCTCATCTCTTTGTCATTCAAGATATCGCCAATAGCCGACATATACAAAGCATTTACAGCTTGCTGACAATTAAAATCAATAAGATACTTTGCCCCTTTTCGAGGAGACTTTGCATACTGAGTAACCGCTACTGGAGTCGCATATAATCCAGAATCATCTCGAAATGTATCAACAATCCAATCAAAATACTTCTCAAGAATAGGCACAACATCTTTTAATCTCTTCTTGTTCCCAACCTTGTGAAAGATGTTAAGCTCTGCAAGAGAAAAAAGCGGAGGCATAAGAGACTCTGGGTTATCATCACTAAAGAGAGGCTTCCCATCAGCAATAGAGTAGAGACCACGGATTGCACCGTTCTCCTCCTGCTTATTGTAAAACGAATCTAAGACATTACCCACATCATACATACTATTACTATAGACTAGGAAAAAAGTCGCCATTATAGAGTCTAACTGATTTATTACCGAATCATTCTTGTATGCAAAAAAATTAGGAGAAAAACCATTCTTGCTAGACTGTTCACACCAAGTGTCTTCAATCCACTTCCAAGTTTTCTCATAAATATCAACAAAATCTTGATCGTAAAAATGTACTATAGGAAAATCTTTTTTTATCACAATACCCCTCAACTGTATATGTTCAATTTTTCGACTTCATTTATTATATTGAATTTTTATTATCTTACTTTTAAAAAGACAGTGTTTATATAATAACCTTTTATTAAAAAAATTTCAAATATTTTCACTTTTTTTTTTAAAAATATAATTATAAATTGAACAAAATAGCCATTAGTGCTAAAATACACACAGGAGGCATATTTATGAAAAAACTATGTATAATCTTGTTAGTATCTTCAATCCTTTTTGGTTGTCAAAATTTCCAATCAAATGAGGATATCGAGCTACTAATGGCAGGAATCGGAGCTGTTACAAACGAAGCTACCGATGGAGCAAGCAGGGCGATAGACTTCTCAGATGAAACAAACAGAGAAATTAACGGAAATATCAACAACAAAATATCATTTTCTGGAACATTTCAATCAAAAACTGATATTGGGAATGGCGCATCAATTACAATCGAAAGCGATGTAACCTTCGATTTTAACAACTATGAGACAACCTTCTCCCACAACGGAGAGAGCTACACATTCAAGCTCAATGGAAAGTTCAGAGTACAAACTAAGACCTTTTTCGGAACATCAATAGGAGCTTCAAACTCAATCAAGCTTAGAAACAGAGGAATCCTAGCATACCAACTCAAGAAAGCAGGAGAAGAAGAGTTCACATATAGCACTCCTCTCTCGATCAGAGTTGATTCAGAGGTAAGCGCAAGCATATCAAATGTATTCTCATTTAGCAACAACTTTGAAGGAAGTGTTAATGGCAAATCCTTCTCTGCAGATGACAACCTAGACATCTCAATCTCTGTTCCTTATCACCAGAACTAAGAGTTCCAATTTATACAAGGTCAAATCTACAAAGATTTGGCCTTTTTTTATTGCCATTTCTATACGATAGTTTTACTTTTTAAAGTATTTTTTTTTGATAAATTATATGGTAAAATGATATAATCATAAGGAGGATATATATGAAAAAATTTACAATATCGACAATACTAGTTCTAGCAACTACAATGCTAGCTCTACTGCTCTTCTCAGACATACTTCTCGGAAATCTTAGCATCTACGATGTAAGCCCAGCACAATACCAGACAACTACAAAGGAGTTTGATCTCTCATTCAAACTCAAATACAAAGATGGAGACAACAGAACAGCAGAATCAGCAATAGAATCATTCAACATAAAAGCATCAGTAAAAGATGAGAGTGGAGAGTTCTTAGGATTTAACAAGGATGTTACAGCAACAACGAACGGATACACAAACGGAGATCTAAATATCACAATACCAATAAATCTTGAAACGATTTGTGGAACAAGGCTAAACGAAATAAACAATAATGCAGATTACACACTCGAACTTAAGGTCTTCTACACCTTAAAAGGAACAACTGAAGAAAAATCAGAAATTCCAAAAGGTGGAATAATAACATACAAATACTCAGTAAACTAAATAAAAAGGGGCTAACCTCATAGAGACAGCCCCTTTTTTCTATATTATTTAACTCTTACATTCAGAATCAATACTTCTCTTCCTCTTAACCCAATCTCCAGATCATCATCTCCCGAAACCTCTTGTCTGAACTCAATATCCGCATAGGCAGACTCAATCACAAGTTCTACATCAGAATCAACAAGATCAAGAACCTCATCCAGCTCCAAATTAATCTTTTTCTTTATACCCAAAACAGAAGAGTTTCTAAGCGCAATATAGCCTTTTCCGTTCTCGAAGGCAGCAAAGCCATAGATCTCCCGCTTCGAAGGTGAGCCTCCTAGCCAGTGAGAATCGTGCATAACATCGGAGTAATTCTGAGCCCAAATTGCAGCCTCAGCCAAATAATCCCAAAATTCATCACTCATCATGCTTGGCGTTATATACAGCTCTCGCAAATTATATCCACCAGCGAAGTATGACCGAACCTCATTCTTAAATCCCTGAGACTTCATATCAAACTTAGCAGGATATCCATACTGAGCATTCAAAATACCATGAACCATAACAGAAGAGACAGGGAAAAGTGGACTTCGCTTTACAACATTCTGATGAAGCTGATCATCTCTATACGTAACCCACTCCTCACGATAACGAGTCGAAGTAGAATCGCCACCAGCTCTCCAGATTGAATCAGCATGCATAAGCCAGAAAGGGCTAGGCCAAGTTCCGACAGTAGCATTTATAAATAAATCAGGATAATTCTCTCTCAACTTTGCAATAACAAAAAGCAGCCCATCAATATCCTTCTCAAAGATATCTGCGCCAGCAGAACCATTCCCGTTGCCAACACCATCAAACTTAAAGGAATTAACCCCCGAAGTCTCTATCATGTTTGAACAAATATCATAGAATCGTTGCCTATACTTAGCTCCCTCAAGAGAGAACCCGTTCTCATTCATCTCATAACCATATTTTTTTGCAGCCTGCAACCTCTTTTGCTGTTGCTCAGCATATCCGCCCCACGGAGAGACCCAAACACCAAGACCAGCACCATACTCCCTTGCTGCATCCTTATGAGGAATAAATCCATTAGGAAATCTATCATTAAAAGCCCATAACTCATCGAAGTCGTCCCAGCCATCATCGGCAAGAAAGCCATCTACCTTCACGCCACGACTAGTCAAAGCCTTGCCTATTGTGTGGATTCTCTCAAGATAACTCCCTTCAGACATTCCAAGACTATCTCCCCAGCACAAATCGTACCAAGAATTATAATGAAGATTCTGCCGATAGGCATGAGCTCTCTCATTTTCAAGATAATAGTTAAAAGAGCGTCTGAAATGGTTAGGTTCAGCAACTCCAACAACAAATGTTGCTGAAAAGAGTTCATCAGAATTGAAAACTGTTGCACGAGGAAACTCAGCCATCATCAAATCATCAGAAAAAGACATAATCGACATTGGCGCCTCGCAGGCATAAAAAAGATCATCAGTAACAACAGGGACTCCATCCACCGATCCAGCTAGAGAGGCCTCATCTGCCGAAATCAACCAGCCGCCGACCTTCTCCAATTTTACATTGTCGACAAGAAAATCAATAGTAACAATCTGCCTGACATATGAAGAATAATCCCTAGCAACAGCCTTCCACAGAACAACAAAACGCCCCTGCGGATCATCGAATGTTGCTAACGCAGCATATCCATCAAATCTATCTGAAGATTTCGCAGAACCCTTGTTCCCACTCAATCTTACAAGATCAAAATCACCTCGAAAATCAAGCTCAGAACTCGAAATACGCTTTCCATCTATCACAAGATAAAACAACTCAGCACCACTTGTAGAGTAAGTCTCTCCCGTAATCTTATTCAAGAACGAAGAACTTCCAGTAACTGATATACTAGATGCAATAACTTCAGTCTCAAAGACAACACCATCCCCATCTACGCCAGCATTAACCCCGCCAATCTTCGCGCCTGGAAATTCCACAGCGAAGGCTGCGCTCGTAATAGCCATAGCCAAAACAGCAAAAATAAATTTTCTCATATACACCCCTTAAAATATAGACATATTTGCCTCAGTGAGAGTAACACTATTATAGGATGAAAAAAAATACTGAGGATTAAAAGTGGAAAGAAAAAAGATTAAAAAATTTTAATCTTTTTTTCAGACATCAATTTCATATAATTTGATATATTCGTAGACCTCTTTAAGATCACTATCAAGCGCCTTAGTAAAGATTCTACCAACTAATCTAGATAGTACAGGGATTAGCAAAAATAAACCGAAAGAAAAGGAGATAAACCCTGGCAAAAGCAACAAGAAAGCTGAAAAGACTAATCCTGCAAATGATTCAAACTCTCGCTCCGGATAGGCCCCATACTTTATCTTTGATTTAATGTTACTCAACATCTTCAGCCCAATTGGCAAGACAAGCAAAAGACCAAGCAAGCTTGTTCCAACAATAACAGCTAAAAGAATGTAAAAATTAACATACCCACTCAAAAAGAAGAAAAACCACAAATCAAATACGGGGAAAATTGCTATAAAAAGTCCGACAAGAACTCTTTTTACAAAGATCCCTGAATCCAAAAATTTTAATAAAAATCTTACATCTACCATAAATCTAATATATCAGAAGATTCAAAAAGTAACAAGTTAATATAAATTTAATATTTGCCGATTTATTAATAGGCTTACTATCATATGTTAATAATACTATATTTTGATTCTAACTCAGTAAAAAAATATCTCACAAATACCCATAAAGCAATCTATCCTCTCAAAACACAAAGCATAAAGACCTTCAGCGTAAAAACATTAAAAAGACATAAAGCCATATTACTTAATCCTCAGAACTCAGAATTAATCAATATAACTGAATTCATCGACCAAACAACATTCTCTTCAATTATAATAACATCAGAAAAGTGTGACAAAACAACTTCACACCGAGAAGAAATAACTAGAAGAGTACAGTTCAGAAAAATCAATCCATTTACATTTTTTTCTGAGGTCAAAAGCATTCTAAAAGATCATAATTCTTGGCTTGATAAAATTTTTATTGGACAAAGCTACCAAGCAACCCAAGTAAAAAAAAAGATTATCACCGCAGCACAATCAGAGAAGAACACACTACTACTCGGAGCAACTGGTTCAGGCAAGAATCTCGCAGCCTTCTGTCTTCACGCTCTTTCGGAGCGAAAAAACAAGAATTTTCTTCAATATAATATTTGCCAAAGTAGTGAAACGTTTATAAATTCTGAACTTTTTGGTAGCATCAAAGGCTCATTCACAGATGCTGTAGAACAGGAGGGGTTTATACGCAAAGCAAAAGGCGGAACCCTGCTGATTGACGAGATTGGAGAGACAAATATTAGCTCGCAGAACAAACTACTTGATTTTTGCGAAACAAAGAGCGTACATGTTATGGGATCAGACATTAAACAGCATGTTAATACAAGAATCATAGCTTCAACAAATAAAGATATTGAAAAAATGACAAAAACCAAGGAATTCAAGCTCGACCTCTTCTCTAGAATAAGCGAAATAAAGATCAAGATACCATCCTTAAATGAACGCAGATCTGATCTAATAGATTTTGTAAATATTTTAGCTTTTCGCAACAGAATTTATAGGAGATTTACCGACAATGAGGTTAATAGCTTATTATCAAGAAATTGGATAGGAAATATTAGACAATTAAAAAATTATATTTTAAAATTAGGATGTAAAAACTGAATTATATTTATTTTTATTTTTTTTTAATTACTTGATAAAAGGTCTTCAGATTGGTAAACTTTAACTAGATAGGGAATAATTTTGGACAAAATGAATAGTTTTAAAAACAATGGATATGAGTCTCTTAAAATAAGAACCAAAAAAGTCTCAGAAATAGAGTTCTGTGTCCTGTTTTTTATTGAAGGCTTTATCGACCAGCAAAACATATCAGATTTTCAGGAGGAAATCGATAAAGCCCTCGCCTCTGGATACATAAATTTCATCTTTGACTTTGAAGAATTAACCTACATAGCAAGCGCTACCCTCGGAGTATTTTCAGACCTTCAAGAATCTATTGGAAGATACGGAGGAGCTCTAGTCTTCTACGGATTACAGGGAAAACCACTCGATGTTTTCACTGTTCTAGGCTTCTACGACTACTACCCAATAACAGATGATATAGACCAGGCAATTGAATACCTCCTTTTTCGCGATGAAGAAGAAGATGAAGAGGAGGAAAAAGTCAAAGTTTTCCCCAAAACTGTAGAGTGCCCAATCTGTTCAGCAAGGCTCAGAGCAACTAAGCCAGGGATTTTCACCTGCGCATCATGTAAGATTGTACTAAATATCAACAATAGTGGAAATGTGACACTAGGATAGCTAACAAGTTGTTAATAACTTATGAGAAACTTGAGTATAATCACCTTTTTTCACAAAATTTTAATACTTGCAAAACAGATGTCAGTTAAATCCTTATAAATAAAAGATTTAAAAAGCGCAAATTTCGACACTAAATAAATTTGCAAGAATTTGTATATTTTTATTGTGGATAACTTGTTGATAACCAGAGAGAATAGCTGTGGAAAACTCACAAAGATTTTTTTTAAGTTGCTTTACAAAAATAAAAGTGATAAAATTTAACTATGATAAAAAAATTGTTAACAAACTTTTTTAAATTTTCATTTATATATATCTCTTTTTTTATACTTGTAATTGGATTCTTCATATTCTTCAATTTTATGTTTCTACGTCTTAACAACTCCGACATCTCCTGGGCCTTCTTTGTTACAAGATATTTCTTCAATTCATCAATAATAGCAATGTTCCTCTCCTACTTTTTAATACTCAACAAATACAAATACTGCAAATTGACCTTCTATATACCTCTTCTGTATGCTATAACTCTTAATATTGTATACTATTCAATTATTCCCGAAAGGTTTTTCTCCTTCTCTGAGAATCAGTTTGATCTGATTCTACTACGACCATCAGCAATAGATCTAATTTTTTCATATATAAACATTGTTCTTGAGAATTTACTAATGACTAGAAATCTTTCACTCATCGCGTTTATCCTTGCAATAATCTCATACTTCGCAGCAGCTGCATCTATGTACAGGCTGACAAAGCTAACAAACTGGGTACAGCTGAATTTTTTACTAACATCAGCAATCGCGGTTGGCTATCTCTTCCTCGCTCCTGTATTAATAAAGCACGTACTAATTCCCTATGCTCACGTAACAAGAGGCACAGCTAACTCCGCAATATATCTAGCAATCGGACTACTTCTTTTTAGTCTAATAATGAACCTTCTCACAGTGAAGATGGAGAAACCAAAATGATAAAGGCAGAAACAAAATTTTTTATATTTTCAATAATTCTCTTTTCGATTTTTTTCAGTGCTCTGATGATTTTCTCTTCTCTAACCTTCCCATACGACATACTGCTCATATCAGATAAAAAATTCTGGCTAACATTCAACACGCTGAGGCTATTTTCAAGACTTATACTACCAGTATATCTTAGCTTTCTGATATTTTTCTTCGCAGTTGTCTACCCCTTTTCAAAGAGGGCAAGTATGCGTCAAATTCCGGCTATCCCAATTCTAATATGTATCGCAATGGCGGGAATTATAACAACTATAGATGAAGCCTTCCTTCCGTCACTGAACGACTCATACGAGCAGAAAAGCTACCAACGCCAGCTTGCTGAGATTTACCATATTCGAGCAAACAAGGCATTCAAAGAAGATGACCTAGATGAATCCTACAAATATTTCACAGCATATTTCGCAGTCGACCCACAAAATGCGTACGATGCCTATCTCATTGACCTAATAAAAAAAGAAAATCCCCACTATAAATACCTAACAGCTAAAGATTTCTACGATCAGTTAATAGAAAAAAAAGAGACCCAGCGACGCCTTTTCAAATTTAAGGATGTCGAACCAGAGATAAGCTACACAATGAAGAACCGCGGAGAA